>CBDUXJ010000039.1:0-13481 GCA_965371165.1 uncultured Syntrophobacterales bacterium
CTCAGGGCCGTGAGCATGTCGAACGGCAGATGGACTTTTTACGAAGCCGTCAAAGTTCGCTTCACTGCAAAGAGCGCTGAGGCGCTACTTCGTTACTAAAACTCGCCCTCCGGGCTCAGACGTTGAAGTTGCGGTTCTGCACGCGCTTGAATTAGAATGTACACCGCACAACTGCATGACTGCAGCACTGCATAATTTTGCGCTCAGAGCTCCCTTTTCCAGTTTTTCAAAGATCTCGCGACGGTAGCGTATCCCGAACTTTGGAAAGCTCCTATGTCCCCGAGCCTCATCGACGTGAGAAATGTCAGGACACATTGGGATTCGATGGCAAGCAAGAGGGGGAAAGTCAGCTCGCGAAAGGCAATTGGGCCCTTCGACCTGAACTGGCGGGTGAAGACTTACGCTTCGGTCTCTGGGTCAAAGAATCGAGGCGAAGCGTGGGAACTCTCCTCCTTTCCAAAAGTCTTTCGGAGAAAGGTCAGGGCTTGTTCGCGATCTCCTATTTCCCCCCGTATCTGTTTTTCCTGAACGCAATGAAGGATGTGGCCCACGACAGGGCCGGGTTCATATCCCAGCCTCATCACATCCCTTCCCGTGATGACGGGAGGGGGGCTTATGATATCTCCCCCTTTGGAGAGGGTTTTGATTCGGTGGCAAAGTCGAACCAGTTTTTGGTCCTTCCGGGATAGCCCATCGTTTGCACTTGCCCGTTGATCCAAAAAGGAGAAGATGATCAGCAACCGTACGGGAGTCCCTACGTGATGGATAAATTGCCTCAAGGCCTTTTGGCCCACCGGCGATCGGGAGAGTTCCAATAGGTTCGCATGATGATCCATCAATTTCTTTACCAGCTCCTTGAAGCGATTTGAGAATTTCATCCTGGTCATTATTTTATAGGCCAAATAAGAGGAAGATTCCTGGGAAATAGATTTCCCCCTGGCCCAATGATTGCCGGTAGCCTGGATTCTTCCCATAGTGGCAAATAGGGCGACATAGGAAAGGATGAGCCTTTCCTCCATTTGTAGGGGCAAATCCCCTTTCCAAGCATTCCTTTGGCCGAGGTACCTGAGGAATCGTAAGTAGTGGGAAAAGGCATCCATCCGGAATAGGTCCATCCGTTTCAAACCCTGGGGTATCTGGAGTTCGGGGAAAATCTCTGGCAGTAGACCAAGGATGGCCAATTCCCTCATACCTAAGAAGGGTTTTGGTGAGAGGAGGATTCTATCCATTTCCATCTTTATCCTCTCCACGGAGATGCTCCTAACCAGGCTTGGCTTTCGACGAATAATTCCCTTTGTCTTTTCATCCCATCGAAACCCCTCCAGAATACAGAGGTATCGAACCCCCCTGATCATACGAAGGGGATCCCTATCGAACCCCCTCGATGAGACCATACGAATAAGCTTTTTATCGATGTCTTCCTCGGCTCCCGGATGGAAGTAAAATCGATGTTCATGCAGGGAATAGGCCATTGCGTTGATGGTGAAGTCTCTTTTTTGGAGATCCTCACCGATTGTGGATCCGTCTATCACATTGAAATCAAGGATCTCATTCCCCGTTAGGATTCGGTAAACCCTCTGTTTCTCATCCTTTCCCATGGAGAAGAGATGCCCTTTGAGTTCTTGACGGAACTTATGAACAAAGGCCATATTCCTTTGCTGAAGGACGAAATCATAATCCTGCCGGCCCCTACCCAGGGTCAGGTCCCGAATGGTACCGCCAACCAGGTAAACATCCACCTTTTCCCTTTTTGCGATGGAGGCAAGGGTAATCAGTACTCGATCCCTGTGGATTTTTTCGATTACTTTTTGGAATTTGAGCATAGGACGTGTCGAGTTGAAAAATTAGGTGTTTTGTGATAGGGATTTTAGTGATTAGATTAAGTCAAAGGGGACCGATTGTCAACGGAACGCCGCTGTTTAGGACCTTCCAGTTGTGGGAGAATTCTCCTTGGGGAGAGGGTTTTACGAGCCGAAGCTTTCCGCTGCGATGGAAAATCCCATACCAATGGGATAGATCATGAAGGTTGCCTTGGGGTGCTGCAGTGGAAGGGAGAAAGGAGAATCGGTTGAGGCCGTTGAAGGTGAGGGAGGAGTTAGAGGCACGGGAACGAAAGCTTCTTTCGCCTTTTGCCACTTTGAGCAGTGACAGTAAGGGTCGGATTGTCCAAGAGGAGGAGTGCGATATCCGTCCTGCCTTTCAGCATGACCGGGACCGGATCATCCATTCCAAAGCTTTCCGCCGTTTAAAGCACAAAACTCAGGTATTTTTGGCTCCCACCGGGGATCACTATCGCACCCGTTTAACCCATACCCTTGAAGTTTCTCAAATTGCCAGGACGATCTCTAAATCCCTCCGGCTCAATGAGGATTTGACCGAGGCCATTGCGCTTGGGCATGACCTGGGACATACGCCCTTCGGCCATGCTGGCGAGGAGGTTCTTGACAAGCTCGTTACGGGAGGTTTTCATCACGCAGAACAGAGCTTGAGAGTGGTGGATGTCCTGGAACGGGATGGCATGGGATTGAATTTAACTCTTGAAGTCCGGGATGGAATCTTGAGGCATTCGAAGGGGAAGGGGGAAATCATATACGAAGATCTATCCGAGATGCCAATAACCCCGGAGGGACAGGTTGTTCGAATCGCCGATATCATTGCCTATATCAATCACGATATCGATGATGCCCTTCGGGGAGGAATCGTTAGGAATGAAGATATCCCCGATGACTGTTCTCGGATTCTGGGATACACACACTCCCAACGGATCAATACCATGGTGGTCGATCTTATTACCTCCACCCCGGAGAGATCACCCTTTGAGCTCTGCCTCTCGAAGGAAATCTCCGAGGCAATGGTTAAACTGCGGGATTTCCTTTATGACCGGGTATACGATGTGGACAAGGTCCACAGGGATTTCATCAAGTCCTCAAAGATCGTTGGGGAACTTTATCATTATTTCATGGAAAACGAGGAGATCTTATTAGGGGAAATAGACAAGGGGGAGCTCTACGATCCCCTGGAGCTCTGCGTGCGTGATTTCATCGCAGGCATGACCGATCGGTATGCCTTTAAGCTGTATGAGAAGATTTTTCTCCCCCTCCCCTGGATGACTTTTTGAGATCCCCCTTTGTCGTCTTTCGTCACTGCTAGCTCTGCCTCTCCCTGCAAACTTGGGCTTGAGATATAAGCAACCCTTCACTGTAGTTTCACCATATTTTTAGGAAAGAATTTCGTAGCTTGTTGATTATATAGAAACTCAGGGACTTGACCCCGGCGGACCTCCGGCCCTGAGCGAAGACTGGCATGGTGAAATACCGGAGTATTGGAAAAATGGAATGATGGAATATTGGAACAGTGGGTATCAAAACCGGAATGTTGGAATAATGGAATGATGGAATATTGATCTAAACTAGATAAACCTGATAGACGAAATAGACCAAACAGACCAGATAGACTCCAGGAACTCAGGGAACTTCCGGCCCCGAAAGCTTGACATTCCCCCAATCTGTGAGATACTTGTTATATTATAAATCTAGATTTTCCCTCAACTTTTTCCACCCTAGTCAAGGAGGGTTATTATGGCAAGGGAGATTCTCATTGCCGATGGTAACAAGGCAGCCCATAAGGCCTTCGAGGATATCTTCAAGGAAACCGTTTACAATCTCATCTTTTGCGAAAACGGCGAAGATGCCCTTCTGAAGATGAAATTGTTCAAGCCGGCCCTCGTCATTGCCGATGTCACCATGCCCGACAAGGATGGGAAAGAGCTCTGCCAGATGCTTAAAGAAGACCCCAATCTGAATAAAATCCCCTTTGTACTTTTGGGAGGCCCTTTCGATGAGGATATCGAAGAGGAAAAGAAGCAGGTGAGGGCCGATGGGGCCATCATGAAACCCCTGCAGAGGGAACCTATTTTAAAATTGGTGGATGGATTGCTGATGGCTGAACCAGCTGAGGGGACAAGGGAGGTTGAGGAAGAGATCCTGGAGTTGCAACCCATGGCGGAGGTAACCGAATCGGTGAGTTCCCAGGGAGAGGAGGAGATAATCGACCTATTGGATATCATCGAGGAACCGGTGGACAAACCTGAAGAAGTCCCCCCTGGGGTTCCCGGAGAAGCTATGAAAGGTGGAGAGGTGGGGGAGTCGGAGGAAGGAGGACTTGTAAGGGAGAAGGCAATTGCCGATCTCGAATTGCCGGAGGATATGGGGTTCCCAAAGGCCGAGGAAGCAACCCAAACCCCGGAGATGGAAAGGCCCGGTCCGGGACCTGAGATCCCTGAGGAGGTGAATCTCAAAACGGAACCGGCTGAGATGGAGGGTAAAATTTCCCCCGAAGAGGAGGTAGGCAAGGTCAGTGGCATTGAGGAACGATATCCGGGTCCATTCGAGGGGGCTTCTGAGCCTGAAACAGGGGCGTTGGGAGCTGAAGAGATTACGGAGGAGCTTCCCACTGAGGGAATGGGAGAGTTACCCCAGGATGTGCTGAAGGAGAAGGGATTGGAGGAGGCCTTATCAGAGGAGATCGAGGAATTGCCGGGGGATCTCCTCGGCGAGAAGGAGCCAAAAGAGATCCGCAGGGAACGGGAGGATACCCCGGATGAGGGGAAGGCGGAGCTGGAGGGATTAGAGGAGTTGGGGAAGGAAACTGAGGTGCTGAGGGAGGAAGAGGGAGTCCTGGAAGAGGCATTAAGGGAATTACCTGGGGAAGCCCTTGAAGAAGAGAAGGTGGAAGAGCCTCCCGAAGGACATGTATCCACGGAGGAACTTGGAGGATTAGAGGAGTTGGGGGAAAAGACTGAATTACTGAAGGAAGAAGAGGGGGCCCTGGAGGAGGCATTAAGGGAATTACCGGCGGAGGGCCTGGAAGGGGGAGAATTGGAGAAGTTCCCCGGGGGAGATGTATCTACGGACGAGTTTGAGTGGCAACCCCAAGAGGCTTCTCAGGAGATGGATTTAGAGGGCTTAGCCGAGAAGGTGTTAAAGGAAGAGGATCTGCAAGTTTTTGGCGAAGAAGGCCTGAAGGAAGAGGGACTCGAGGGGTTTCATGAAGAGATTTTCAAGGAGGGGGAACTGGAAAAGTTAGCCGAGGAGGCCAAAAGGGACCAGGAGAAGGAGGAAATCCCGGAAGGTGCTTTGGCGGAGGCTATCGAGGAATTTACCGGGGAGACGGTGAGGGAGGGAGAGGAAACGGGGGTTCAACCTTCTCCGGAGAGGCCGGTTCGAGAGACGATCTCCGGAGCGGTCAAGGAATTGGTGGAAGGCATGAGTGCAAAAATGCTTCCTCAATTGACGGAGGCCATTGCCGCCGCCGCCGCCGAGAGGATCGAAAAGACCGTCCAGAAAATAGTCCCTGGAATGGCAGAAGAAGCCATTCAAAAGGAGATACGGAGGTTGGAAAAAATCAAAAAGGGAGAGGACTTTGATACATAGCGCAGTTTACGTTGCCGGGGCGGGAGCTTGCTATGGAAGCACAGATCTTGAGTAAGGCGTATGAACCCAGTGCTGTAGAGGATAAATGGTATACATTATGGATGGAGAGGGGATTTTTTAGAGCGGATGCACATTCCACCAAAACCGGCTATTCAATCGTTATCCCACCGCCGAATATAACCGGTTCCCTCCACATGGGGCATGCCCTCAACAATACCTTGCAGGATATTTTGATCCGTTTTAAACGTATGCAGGGCTTTAACAGCTTGTGGATGCCAGGAACGGATCATGCTGGGATTGCTACCCAAAACGTGGTAGAAAAGAAGCTGGCCGAAGGGGGAGTTGATCGTCACAGCTTGGGGAGGAAAAAGTTCATTGAGCGAGTCTGGCAGTGGAAGGAACAGTATGGCGGAGTAATCACCAACCAGCTGAAAAAGTTAGGAGCCTCGTGCGATTGGAGTAGAGAGCGGTTTACTATGGATGAGGGCTTGTCGGAGGCGGTCAGGGAAGTCTTCGTGAGGCTATACCAAGAGGATCTCATCTATAAGGGAAATTATATCATAAATTGGTGTCCTCGGTGCCGAACGGCCCTATCGGATTTAGAGGTAGAACATGAGGAGGAGTTCGGAAAGCTTTATCACCTCAAGTACCCCTTAATGAGTGGTGGAGGATCGATTACTGTGGTGACCACGCGGCCAGAGACGATGTTGGGGGATACTGCTGTCGCCGTCCATCCAAAGGACGAGAGGTATCGGAACCTCATCGGCGAGAAGGTAATTCTGCCCGTCCTGCACAGGGAAATCCCCATTATCGGAGATGGGTATGTGGATATGGAGTTCGGCTCGGGTGCCTTAAAGGTCACACCGGCCCATGATTTGAATGATTTTGAGATTGGCTTGGCCCACGGGTTGGAGATGGTGAAGGTCATCGACGAGGATGGCAAGATGGGCCCAGGAGCCGGGCCATATCAGGGCTTGGAGCGTTTTGAATGCCGGAAGAGGATCGTAGGGGATTTTGAAAGGGATGGAACCCTCTTGAAGGTGGAGTATTACCGGCATAATATTGGCCATTGTTATCGATGCAAGACCATTATTGAGCCGACTTTATCGAAACAATGGTTTGTCCGAACGAAACCCTTAGCGGATGCGGCCATTCAGGCTGTTAAGGATGGACGAACGAAGATCGTTCCGCCGGTTTGGGAAAAGACCTATTTCGACTGGATGAATAGCATCCGAGACTGGTGTATTTCAAGACAGATCTGGTGGGGACATCGCATTCCCGCTTGGTATTGCGAGGGGTGCGATGAGATTATCGTCTCAAAAGAGGAACCGTACTCTTGTAGCCGATGCGGTAGCAGGGAATTTCAACAGGAGACCGATGTCCTCGACACCTGGTTTAGCTCAGCCTTGTGGCCCTTTTCGACGTTGGGTTGGCCTGAGGAAACCGAGGAGCTCAGGGTTTTTTACCCCACATCGGTCCTGGTTACCGGCTTCGACATCCTCTTTTTTTGGGTAGCCCGGATGATGATGATGGGGTTGAAGTTTATGGGGGATGTTCCCTTTAGGCATGTTTACATCCATGCCCTGGTGAGGGATATCCAGGGCCGCAAAATGAGTAAATCGAGGGGCAACGTCATAGACCCCTTAGTGGTAATGAAGGAATATGGAACGGATGCATTTCGATTTACCCTGGCCGCATTCGCAGCCCAAGGAAGGGATATATGCTTTTCCGAAGAGAGGATAGAAGGGTATCGCCATTTCGCCAATAAGATATGGAATGCCTCTCGATTTTCGTTGGCCAATTTGGCCGATTTCCCGGGAATTGACCAGGAGATTGACCTCGGTGAGATGAGTCTAGCCAATCGATGGATACTGTCGAGGCTCAATGAGACGGTAAGGGAGGTCACCGAAGCTTTAGAGGAGTATCGATTCAACGAAGGGGCTCAGGCCATTTACCATTTCATATGGCATGAATTCTGCGACTGGTTTCTTGAGTTGATCAAACCAGTTCTCTATGGGAAGGACGATCAACAGGAGCGTATCGTTACCCAATACGTCCTGATGAGGGTGTTGGATGGAGCTTTGAGGATACTTCATCCCATTATGCCCTTCATCACGGAGGAAATTTGGCAAAGGCTTCCCCACGAGGGCAAAAGCATTATGATAGCGGATTTTCCCCAATACGACCCGGGCCTGAGAGACGAGGAGGCCTTGGAGGATATGGATCTGGTGAGGAGGACAATAGGAGGGATCCGCAATATCAGGGGAGAGATGGATATTGCTCCCAAAAAACGATTAGAAGTGCTCTTGTTACCCGAAAGGGCTGAGATCCAGGATAGGCTGGAACAATACCGGACATACATCACACATCTGGCAAGGGTTAGTAGCCTTTCCTTCATTACCTCGGGCGAGAAACACCAGGGTGCGGCAAGAGCTGTCCTTGGGGATGTGGAGATTTTTGTCCCCATGGGAAAGGGCATGGACTTTGATGGGGAGGCCAGGAGGCTTGAGAAGGAGATTCAAAAGGTGGGGAAGGATTTGGAGATCGTGGACCGAAAGCTATCCAACGATGAATTTATCTCCAAGGCGCCCGAAGAGGTGGTGGAAAAGGTGAAGATAAAGAGGGAGGCATTGCTGAACAGGGATAAAAAGCTCAGGGAAAGCCTTGGGGAAATCCTGGAAATTCGAGAAGGTCGAAGGGTTAAAAAGACAATACGAGGAGCCTAAGAGACCGATAGAATAAGGCAAATCCACAATACCTTCACACTTCCGCTGCAAAGGGTTTTTTAGAAGACCATTCCGTTTAGAACCTTTATCACATCTGCTCGAATTTTCGAGATGAGATGACTCGTCGACTGTTTCACCTGGTCGGTGGGGAGTTGATGGAAAAAGTTGGAGGAGAAGGGGCTATGAAGATTGGTGTCAAAGATGTGGAGTATGTGGCCAGATTGGCCAGATTGAGTCTCTCGGATGAGGAAAAGGGGGAGTTTACAACCCAATTAGATGATATATTGACGTATATGGATAAGTTGAATGAGGTCGACACGAAGGGAGTAGAACCCACCTCCCACGTTATTTCCATTAAAAACGTCTTGAGGGATGATAAAGTTCGTGAATCCCTTCCCCCTGAACCTTCTCTGAAGAATGCACCGGAGGCGGGAAAGGCTTTTTATAAGGTACCAAAGATCATCGAGTAAGCGGAGATACGATCGATTAAGAGGGAAACCATGGAATGGAGTCGATTAACGGCGCATGAAGCCCATGAACACCTGACGAAGAAATCATTCTCATCTCTAGAGTTAACCCAATCTTTCTATCATCGCATCAAAGCGGTGGATTCCAAAGTCGCCGCCTATCTCACCCTCACGGAAGAGGAGGCATACCAACAAGCGCGACAGGCCGATGAGAGGATTGCCAGGGGGGAGTGGGTAACCGAATTGACGGGGATTCCCCTCGCCCTGAAGGATATCCTGTGCACGAAGTCCATAAGGACTACGTGCGCGTCGAAAATATTGACTAACTTTTACCCCCCCTATGATGCAACGGTGGTCACGAAATTGAGAGAAAGCGGTGCGGTCTTTTTGGGGAAGGCGAACATGGATGAGTTCGCCATGGGGTCATCTACGGAGAACTCCGGATTCAATATCACTAGGAATCCATGGGATCTCAATAGAATTCCCGGCGGATCCAGCGGTGGATCCGCTGCAGCTGTGGCAGTTGATGAGTGTGTCGCCTCTCTGGGATCGGATACGGGTGGTTCTATCAGACAACCCGCTGCTTGCTGCGGGGTAGTTGGCTTCAAACCGACGTACGGAAGGGTTTCGCGTTTCGGCCTTGTGGCCTTTGCTTCTTCCCTGGATCAGATCGGACCCATAACAAAAGATGTGACCGATTGTACCATTTTGATGAATAGTATCAGCGGCCATGATACTAACGATTCGACCTCCGTGAATGTCGCTGTTCCCGACTACAGAAAGGCATTGGTAAACGATGTGAAGGGAATGAAGCTGGGTATCCCCAAGGAGTATTTCGTGGAGGGAATGGACCGAGATGCTGAGAGGGCTGTTTGGGAGGCGATTAAGCTTTTGGAAAAATCGGGTGCCTCCATCAAGGAGGTTTCCCTCCCCCATACTGAGTATGCCGTCGCCACGTATTACATCATCTGTACGGCCGAGGCAAGCTCCAATTTGGCTCGGTACGATGGAGTGAAATACGGTCACCGGGCTAAAGGGTACGACGGTTTAATCGACATGTACGCCAAAACCCGGGCAGAGGGATTCGGGCCGGAGGTTAAGCGGAGAATCATGCTGGGGACCTACGTATTATCGGCGGGGTATTATGATGCCTATTACAGGAAGGCGCAACAGGTGAGGACCCTCATCAAGGAAGATTTCGATCGAGTCTTTGAGGAGTACGATGCCCTTCTGACCCCCACCTCACCCACACCCGCCTTCATGATCGGGGAGAAGGTGAAGGATCCCCTCCAAATGTATCTTTCTGATATCCTCACCATTCCCGTGAACCTGGCGGGTCTTCCGGGAATTTCCATCCCCTGCGGCTTCAGCAGTGAAGGACTTCCCATTGGGCTTCAAATCATCGGAAAGCATTTCGATGAGGAGAAGATCCTGCGGGTGGCCTATACCTATGAACAGCGCACCGATTACCACCTGAAACGACCACAGTTAGATTGAGATCCAATGAAAGATGCCTCTATGCCTCCATATCCAAGATCTCCTTGGTCAAGATATCCTTAGCCCCTTGCATTGGAAATCGAGTCCCTCGTTACACCCTCTTCAACGGCCTTGGCCATGGTCTGTGTGGGAATGATAAACGATGAGGGCTTTAGGCATGAACCCTCCATTCATCGGCCTCACTGTCTTACGAAAGGGTCGACTCCCTTAGCCATTTCAAGTAGGTTTCTGATCCTTGGGTTATGGGAATGCCAATGATTTCCGGTACTTCGTAGGTGTGGATTTCCTTGATCTTATCTTCCACTTGCCCGAATAGGGCTATTCGGGTCTTGATGAGCAAAAGAAGTTCCCCCTCGTCCCAGATCTCTCCCTTCCATCGGTAGATGGACCGAAGACCTGAGATGATATTGACACAGGCGGCCAGCCTCGAATCCACCAGGGCACGGGCGATACTCAGCCCTTCCTCTTGTGAGTTTGTCGTTACCAGAATGAGCACGAATTCCCCTTGGTTTCCTTTCTTCGCCATAGTGGTCTCCCATAAAGGTCTGTCATCGATTCCACCTTTCTCACGTACCCGGTGAAATCATCCCTTTCTACCATTTTGTGTCCGGGTATTCAAGGAGAAGAAAAAATCGAAGTTTCCTGAATTTCTGGAGAACACCGTTGCCCATGAGCGAAATCTGTTGCAGAATTGGAATGATGGAAAATGGGTAAATGGAATGTTGGAATACTGGAATATTGGACCAGTGGGTATCAAAATAGGAAAGAATAGAGTGATGGAAAAATGGATTGATTGAATAATGAGCAGGAAGAAAGCCCCTAAGTCCTTCTATTCCTCTCAGGCCATCGTTCCATTACTCCAATACTCCAATATTCCAGTTGGGATGTTCCCGCTGGGGCCAAGCCCCTGAGTTCCTATATGATCAGGTTGCAAGAATACCCCCTAAAGATACTCCTTTGAAAATCGGCAAACTCCACGAAGACGAAACCCACGGGGAAACCCCTTGACAACGTCGGAAGGGATGTCCTATGCTCATTTCAGGAAATGGGGGCAGACGGCCGCTTCCATGAATACCTCATTGAAGGAGGCCCTTCCGGGTCTTCGTGGATTGTCTACACCCATGTTTTGGAGAAAACTCTGAAGGAATTTTCAGAGGTTACCCTGAGACAGAGCCTCACCACTGAAGAGTAGAGCATCCGTGATCCCCTTACGCGATACGATCCAGTCAAAGACCTATCCCATCATCAGAAACACCATCATCGGCATCAATGTCCTCGTTTTTCTCTGGCAATTGGCCCAGGGACCCTATCTCAAAAGGATCCTTTACCTGTATGGCGTGGTTCCCATTCGATACTCAAACCCAGGGATCTCGGGGGACTTCACCTTTGTGCAACAGGTGGTTCCGTTCTTCAGCTATATGTTCTTCCATGGCGGATTTCTCCATCTGCTCGGAAACATGTGGTTTTTCTATATCTTTGGGGACAACGTGGAAGACAGGCTGGGGCCGTCCCGTTTTCTCGCATTCTATATCCTGAGCGGTGTGGCCGCCGCGCTGATCCACCTCGCTACCAACTGGCATTCCCCTCTTCCAACCATAGGGGCCAGCGGTGCCATTGCCGGCGTTATGGGGGCCTATTTTCTCCTTTTCCCCCGTTCAAGAGTTCTCACCATGGTTCCCATATTCTTCTTTCCCTTTCTCTTCGAGGTACGTGCCATCTTCTTCCTGGGTTACTGGGTTCTGATCCAATTCTTTTACGCATCGGTGAGCCATGGACAGGCGGGAGGAGTCGCTTGGTGGGCTCATATAGGGGGATTCATCTTCGGTTTGGCTACCGTAAAGCTCTTCTTTGCCCTTCCGAGAACCGGAATCAGCAAGAGGCTCGCCCATTCCCTGCAACGGAGAAGCACGCCACGGCTTCAAAATATCCGTCCCTTAGAGGGGGAAGAGCTGGATGTCCACGGCACCATTGTCATTACGCCACGGGAGGCCCTTTGGGGAGCCCGCAAGTTCGTCAGCATTCCACACAGAAGGAGGACGGTTGTGGTCACGATTCCCGCCGATATTGGCGATGGAACCCGCCTCAGACTTCGGGACATGGGCCGGAGCTCCCCCGATGGGAAACGCGGCGATCTGTATCTCACGGTGAAGATCGCGGGGGTGGATTCTTCATAAGCGGTATGAAATCCGCTTGGGTGTCCCTGAGGGGATAGAGGACATCGGAATCGGCGGCTTTATCGAGGAACAATGGGTTGAAAGATGGAGTTTTTGGTTCCATCCATTGACCGTGCCCGAGGTAACATCGGATGAAATCGTTGTCTCCCTCTGTGGTTAGCCCATTTGTCGAGATGGGGGATACGCCCCTGGCCTTCCTTTGAGGCTTGAGAAGACGTCGGCTGTAATCTCAATGGTCCTTTCAATATCCTCGGGATTTACATCGAGATTGGTCACCGCTCGGATGAGAGTCTTTCCGAAGGGGATCATCAAGATTCCCCGTTCCTTAATGGATTTTACTTCCTGAAGCGATGGACGCGGTCGATGAACTCACGAGTTCCCCCGATTACCGATCCTATGGGGGCTCCGAGCCCCTTTGAGAGGCAAATACTTACGGAGTCGAAATATCGAGCATAACTATCCGGAGGAATCCCCATTGCGACACTGGCATTCATGAGCCTCGCCCCATCCAGGTGCATTGCCAGCCCATATCGCTTCGCCAGGCTGTGGGTTTCCCTTATTTTCTCGATGGGGTAGACTCTTCCTCCCGCCCGATTAGGGGTATTTTCTAAAGACATCGTCTCCCACCTCTGCATCCATCATGGCCCCCTTCATGCCGGGCGTTGGTTTGGTCACCGTATCACTTCGTAGATCGACGGTCCTGTTCATAGAAGCCTTCCATGTTAAAGAATTTTCTGGTTCTCCATAGGGGCCAATATATACCGCTACCATATACCATTCAAGGGGGGAGGGGAGTTCTTTACTGGACCTAGATAGCACCTCAAGCATGTTTCTTTCGTTTCGGGATTTTCGGAGAATCTGGTTTGCTTGACAGGGATCGTGCCGGGGTATATGTTTTATTGAAAAGGGGATGCAATAATCCAAAGGATGAGGGAAGGCGGTTTGGGAAAACAGCAGAACCGGGGTGTGAGAATTCCACCGAAAGAGGAGTGTTTGGATTTGATGAAACGGTACAATGGGATGGGAAATATTATCCAACATTGTATCAAGGTGGCCGAGATTGCCCTTTCCATTTCGACGGCGCTGAACCGAAGGGGTGAGAATTTAAACGTGAATGTGGTGGAGGCCGCAGCATTGCTTCACGATATCACCAAGGCTGAAAGCCTTGATTCCGGTGAGGATCAT
>CBDUXJ010000040.1:0-13147 GCA_965371165.1 uncultured Syntrophobacterales bacterium
GTTGACCTCGTCGTTGAGGGCGTTCATAAATTGGGGCCTGCGGATGGTGATGATCCTTACCTCATTCATCTGATCGACTAAGATATGCCTCTTGAAGTCCTGATATGCCGATATCTCCCCTTTTGGTCCGGGCATTCCCGAACGATCCTTCTGAAATTGGCCGATGATCCGTTTGGTTTCCCCTTCCCCCAGATCCCGCATGATATCGAAGGGGCCCTTCCGGAAGCCCAGGGCGATCTGACAGCCCAGGTTGAGGTCTTGGAGAGTCCCAATTCCCCGGTTGATGATATCGAAGCACTGGGAGAAGAGGACCCCAAGGAGTCTATCCCTCACCCGCCCCCTTATGTCATCGGGGACTGCCACCTTGCTTCCCGGCGAGGCGGCCGCCCAACTCTCCACCGAGTGAAAGATCTTTGCAGGCCTATAGTGCTGGCCCTCCTCCATCTGCAGGGTGTTGGTTTCGACGATGATGGGATTTCCCCTTGCTAGGTTCAAAACATAGAAGGGGCCGGCGTAGACGAACTCCTCGGCCACTTTATCGATTTGTGACGCGGTGGCGGTATCCAAGAGCATCCCCGCATCATTACACCAGTTATCGAAGACCCTGTCCAGGATGAAACAGATCTCGCTCTTGGAGATGATAGGGGCTTTCCCCGTGGAACAGAACATCCATGCCAGATAATCCACAATCTTCCGGTCGACCTTCTCCCAGGTGATCACTTCCACCGCGGGGTTCCGCCAAGCGGGGGCTAAGAAGTGGGTGATAGTGGTCCTTTCGGGCCGCTTCATCCGTGAAAAGATTCGTTCCGCCGGAATGGAGCTGGTATTGGAGGTAATAATAGTCTCGGGGGCCACGATTTCTTCAATCTGGGCGAAGATCTTCCTCTTGATTTCCAGGTTCTCGGTGGCAGCCTCGATAACCAAGTCCGCCCCTTCGATCTCTCCATAATCCATGGTGTAATGTATGTTGGTTCCCACTGCCCTCGATTTCTCCTCCGTCATCTTCCTTTTTTCGATCGCCTTCTGAATGTATCCCTCTATCTTCTTTTGGGCATTTTTCAGGGGTTTCTCGATGATATCAACCAAGTAGAGCTTGATATCGGGGAGCGAACTCTTAAGGTAATACCCGATATCAGGTCCAATGGTGCCCGCCCCGATCACGGCTACCACCTTCGGCAACGGTCTTTCGGGTTTCGCGATAAGGGGATTACAGTAGTTGGGGTAGAGGTCAGATACCATATCCCATTCCTCCTTCCCGTTGAGGGGCAATAACGAAAGAGCCTCCGCTAGGGCTATCCCAATCTATCGTATTGAACTCATTGAGTCAACAATTTGCACCTCTTACCGTCCCATCGGTCCTTGATATCAGTCCCCTTTGCAGAAAATCGTTAAGCCGAGGGAGGCGCGCCTTTGTGTTGTAGATTGGGCCTGGGGAAGGTCTCTTTCATGAATAAAATGGCAATGAAGGCGATGATTGCGGCGATTAAGCATGCGAAAAATGCCCAACCATAGCCGGAGACCGGGTAAACGCCACCTACTTTCCCTACCCTGTCCAGAACCGCCCCCATCAAGGGTTGAAAAACCGCCCCTCCAAAAAAGGGGAAGAGGTTGACGGTACCGGTAGACGTCCTAGCACTATGATTTTGTCGGAACAATTAGAGGCGACACTCATGATCCGGGCTCCCCTTTTTGCCCATTCACCAGGTATTGTACGGAGAAAGATGATAAAGTGGTTAAGACACCCAGTGTAAGAATGCCCGTTTGGAAATCGACTCGGTCGGCAATGGTTCCCAAGGCATAAGGTGTTAACCCATTTCCAAAGACAACTCCACCTGCGACAATAATCCCCGTAGCCATGCTCCTTTCAGTTGCAGTGGTAAGCTTGGAGATAGCAGCCAGGCCAACGGGGAAAAATCCCAGGGCCAAAGTCGCCTGAAAGAACAGGACTCCCAGGAGAAGATAGAATGGTCTGACTGCTGCCACCCCTATGGTAGATAGGCCCGTAAGTAACAACGCCCAAAAGAGCATTCGCTTGAGCCCGAGGTGATCGACGAGAAAGCCCGCCACGATCGATATGGCAATACCTCCCAATCGCGAGGTTCCAAATACGGTATTAGCCACACTCAACGACAATCCTCTCTCCTTAACCAAAAAAAGAGGGGGGATAGAGTAAAGCCCCATAGCGCAGGCTGCCGCAAAAATCCATAATGGCATCAGGGACCATAAATTCTTCTTCTTGAGCACTTTGATGAATGCGGCTTTGCCCGCCTCTTTTTCACGGCGAGGCTCCCTCGACACGATCCCGAATAGGACCATGGCTAATATGGAGGCGATGCAGAGGAAGAAAAAGAGCTCCCTCCAAGGGAATACATGGAGTCCAATGGCGACATAGATTGGAATAGAGATGATGCTCAACGATGCCGCCGTCTCATGGATCCCAAAAGCCTTTCCCCAATGCTCTTCAGGAAAGATTTCAGTGATCATCGGCATAATGGAAGGGAGATAGGCGCCACATCCCAGTCCCACAATGAGAAAAAGCAGGGCGAGCTGTTCGTATGAATGGGCATACTGTATGATGAAGAGTCCTGACGAGAAACAGAGAAAACCGGTGATGATGGACCGCTTGTAACCGGTCTTTGGTGCCAATGCCCCCGTCACGAAAACGGAAAACGCATACCCCGCATATAAAAAGGTAACGAGTCCTCCTGCCTTTGCATGGCTGAGCATCAGTTCGTTTTCAATCAAAGGGAGAACCGGCGAGAGTATGATCCTTGCTGAAAAGCCGAAGAACCAGAGCCCCCAAAAAATGGAGAGCAGAAGCCATTTCATCTCAAGCCTCATGTGGAAGTCAGCTCATAACAATTATCTTAATGACCTTTTAAATCCCTTGCACGAAATAGACGAAATCTCGAAGAGTCCTTTTCACATAGAGAATAAAGCTGAAGAGTCTTCATTATGTCCCTGAACAGTTTGCCGTAAAACATATCGGTTTCCGCGTATCTCGTATACACGGAGCCGGCAAATTTCACCGGAGGTACCTCGATTCCCGAGAATCAATTCTTCTCCATCGGAACTTCTCTGGGCTTCGAATAAGAAAGTTGCGGGGAAACTAAGGTACACTCCCGTGGTGAAGGGATTGAAATCGTAGCGTAAGGGTCGATGGTCCACGGAGCCCCTCTCCAATGCCCCCATGGATATACCTTATCCTGGGGTTGTCCGAGGTTCTTCAATAGAGGAGGTCTCTACAGATTCGATGTTATGGATCGCACAGATCCAGATAGATGGAGTGGTTGATGGAACATAAAACGATTAAACGTGCACTTTTTCGGGCGCTTTGTCAAATCCTTTTCGTCTTTGACAAAGCAAAGGGTTGATGTTAGTTTTCCCTTTAGAATGAAAGATAGTGAATTTAGAGAGAAAAGATTCGTCGAAGTTGCCGTCGGTCTTCCCGTTGTAAAGACCTTCTATTATGAAATCCCATCGAATTTGGGGGATGGCTTGAGGCTTGGAAGCCGGGTCCTCGTTCCCTTCAAGGGGCGTAAAGTAACTGGATATGCCATCGCCTTTCCGACCGACCTGCCAGATTACCCAAAATCCGACGGGCTTAAACCCATCTTGGACATCCTCGATGAAAGGCCTCTCTTCGACAACCGGATGTTGGTCTTCTATCGCTGGATTTCAAATTATTACCTCTATCCCCTGGGGCAGGTTATCAGGGGGGGATTGCCACCGGGTATCAACCTGGAAAGCCAACGACTACTGAGCACTACGCCGAAGGGGAGGGCCCTTCTGGAGTCGGGCAAACCAACCCGGGAGGAGCTTACGATTTTGAGGACTATAGCGGATCATGGCGAGATGCCGTGGGAAAAAGGGGCGAAGCGATTCCCCCATTGGCGGATGTACTCCCTAAATAAGGCAGGCCTCATTCAGATCAAGCTGGGGTTGAAGGATGCCCGCGTAAAGCCCAAACGGGAGAGGGTAGTAAAGTACCGGGGGGAAAGGCAGACGGAAGATGAACATCTCTCCCCGAAGGGAAAAGAAGTACTGGCCTTTATACGAGAGATGGGGGAGATTCCCCTTGCGTCTCTGTGTGCGGAGTTTAAAGGGGCCTCTCGTATCGTGAAGAGGCTGGAGGAGAAGGGGTTTGTCTCCGTTGAAACCCGAGAAATTTATCGAGACCCTCTTTCTGACCTACTCACCGGCGAGGATTTGAGACCAGAACTGACCGCGAAACAGGTCAGGGCCTTGGAGACAATTGTGAAGGGGATCGAATCCCTGCGATTCTCACCCTTTCTCCTTTACGGGATTACGGCAAGCGGTAAAACGGAGATTTACCTGAGGGCCATTGAAAGGGTGGTCGAGGGGGGAAGGCAGGCCATCGTTTTGGTCCCCGAGATCTCCCTGACTCCTCAGCTCATCGGGCAGTTTCTCGAGAGGTTCAGTGGGCAGGTAGCCACGCTACACAGCGGGCTCTCCAGGGGTGAGAGGTATGATGAGTGGAGGAGGATCAGAGAGGGAAAAGTGGATATCGTTATAGGGGCTCGTTCGGCTATCTTCGCTCCCTTCGAGCGCTTGGGGATGATCATCGTTGACGAGGAGCACGAAACCTCCTACAAACAGGAGGAAAAGCTCAGATATAATGCCCGGGACCTGGCGGCGGTCAGGGCTAAACTGTGTGATGCGGTGCTGATACTCGGATCGGCCACACCCTCCCTGGAGGCGTATCACAACGCGGTGGCGGAGAAGTTTCGGCTTCTAAAACTGGACGAACGCATTGAGGGAAGGTCCCTGCCCTCTGTCGAGATCGTCGACATGAGGAAGGAGGAAGAAAAAGGTGCCATCCTCTCGAAGGAACTCCGGAATAGCCTCAGTGAGAACCTAGTCACTGGAGGGCAATCCCTCCTCTTTTTGAACAGGCGTGGGTTCGCCAGTTTCATCCAATGTCCGGATTGTGGATTTGTCTTCAAGTGTCCCAATTGTAGCGTATCGTTGACCCACCATTTTCGCGGCAAAAAACTCATTTGTCACTATTGCAACTATGCCATCATGGTCCCGGACCTCTGTCCCGACTGCCAGGGTTACAGGATTCGCTCCTTCGGCATCGGGACCGAGAGGGTGGAGGAGGAGATTCGTAAGATGTTTCCCCAGGCAACCGTGGACAGGATGGATAGGGACACGACCAGGAGAAGACGGTCTCACCAGAGGATATTGAAGAAGGTAAAATCCAGGGAGACCGATATCCTCGTTGGGACCCAGATGATCGCCAAGGGGCACGATTTCCCTAACGTCACTTTGGTAGGTGTTATCTGCGCCGATCTCTCCCTGAACTTTCCCGATTTTCGGTCCTCGGAAAGGACGTTTCAACTATTGACCCAGGTGGCCGGGAGGGCGGGACGAGGTATGAATCCGGGCAAGGTGATCATTCAGACCTTCAACCCAGGCCATTACAGCATTCAGATGGCAAGAGATCAGGATTTCACGAAATTCTATCGGGAGGAGCTGCGGTTCAGGAAGGAACTCAGCTATCCCCCTTTCTCACGGTTGATCAATGTCAGGATTGAAGGGACTAGTCAGAAGAGATCGGTAAAGGCCGCTGAAGAAATGGGTGAATGGGGAAGGAGGCTGTTGACGAAGAGACCTTATGGGAGAACAATCGAAATACTGGGACCGTCTCCAGCCCCCCTGGAGAAGATCAAGGGGAAGTACCGATACCAGATGCTCATAAAGGGAAAACGGGCTAATATCCTCCATCGATTCGTGGAAGAATTAGTTGGGGAAACCAAGAAGCGATGGCGTGGAAGGGGAATCAACCTGACAATCGACGTTGACCCTATCAGCGTGATGTAAATGATGTTGAATTTCTCCCCGTATGATATGGAGGCATTTACCCAGGGAAGGCGTGGTTATATCTCGCGCCCAAAATGAACCCTAATGAATGGGCATCGAGCAGATTGACATAAAGAGAGGACATATGGCTAAGGAGGATAGGACTTCGGGGTATTTCAATGAAAAAAGGGAGATCATGTCGCAGGAGGAGAGATGGGATTCCCTCAATGTGAAATTGAGAGAGATAGTAAAGTATGCCTACAACCATTCCCGAGCGGTAAAGGAGAAACTTGACAGGGCTCAAGTAAGACCTCTGGAAATCGAAACCATCGACGACCTCCAACGGCTCCCCATTACCACAAAATCAGACCTGGTTGAGATGCAGAAGTCCAACCCGCCCTTCGGTGGGTTCGAGGGAGTTCCCATCGACAAGATGCGACGGATATACGTCCTTCCGGGCCTCATTTACGAACCCGGAGAATGGGAGTATAAGGATACCCGATGGGCAGAGGCCCTCTACGCCTGTGGTTTCAGGGCTGGAGATATCGCCCAGAATACCTTCAACTATCAGATGTGGTCCTTCGCCTTCATGCTGGACGATTCCCTCAAGATGCTGGGCTGCACCACGATACCAGCCGGGGCAGGAAATACCCAGATGCAGGTACAGATTATGCACAACTTTAAGGTGAACGGCTATGTGGGAACTCCCAGCTTTTTGATGAGCATCGCCGAGAGGGCAGAGGGAATGGGATATGACCTGAAGAAGGACTTCTCCTTGGATGTCGGCTTTGTCGGAGCCGAAATGCTCCCGGAATCCCTCCGGGAGAGGTTAGAAGGGGATTTGGGAATGACTATCAGGCAGTGTTACGGCACGGTGGACGTGGGTTGTCTCGGCTATGAATGTATCGAAAAAGACGGCATGCATATCCCCGATGATGTTATCGTGGAGATCGTGCATCCGGATACGGGTAACAGGCTCCCCCTCGGCGCCACGGGGGAAATCGTGGCGACCAACTTCAACCCTACCTTCCCCATGGTTCGTTATGGTACGGGTGACTTATCCTTTTTTTCCGAAACGCCGTGTCGATGTGGCAGGACCTCCATGAGATTGATGAAAATTTTGGGGAGGACGGACCAGGTGACCAAGGTGAGGGGAATGTTCATCCATCCTTGGGAAACGGACGAATTGATAGCCAAATACCCCGAAGTCGATAAATACCAAGTGGTGGTAACCCGGAGCGGTTATTTGGACGAAATGACCTTCCGCATCGAATTAGTCGATGAGTCCATAGATAAAGCCCTGCTCAAGGGAAGGCTGGAGAGGGGAATCCAAGACACCCTCAATTTGAAGGGGGAGGTCGAGTTTGTGAGCAGAGGGGTGATCTTCGATAAGCATCAGAAGATCAAGGATGAAAGGAAATGGGAGTAGTGTGAGGGGCCATCTGCGGTGGAAAGGATTAAGGTCGGCGGTATCATGCAAAGTGATGGACGAGCCGTGGTTAAAGTGATGTCTTGTCCTGATCGTTCGGATATCGCGGGACTGGTACTGGGTGCGTTGGGAGATAGGAACATTAATATCGAGTTTCTGGTACAGAGCTTCGACCTGGATGGCTTCACCAACTTTACCCTTTGTATCGACCGGAAGGATTTAGAGTCCGCTATCGGGTGCTTGGAGGCGATTAAACCGTCCCTAGAGGCCAAAGTGATCTCCTACAATCCGAATGTGGCGGTGATCAGCGTTTTTGGCCCCCATTTCCGTGAGAAGCCCAAAATTTCCGGCATCATGTTTTCCGCCCTGGCATCGGTGGGCGTCAATTCCATCGCCATCAGCACCTCTATCTCCAGCGTCTCCTGTGTCGTGGATGCAGGAGATGCGCAAGCCGCCGTGGATGCTTTAAACGAAGCCTTTGAAGCCCCCCAGCAAGTCAAACAAAGGCCAAAGGCATACTGACCTCTACGGGACATGACCGAGGGTAGTTCCAACAATTTGTCCCACGCAAATGCTCCCAAAGGTCACCTTTTATCCAATATGGAACCGTATCATAAACTCTTTATCTACGAGCTATCGGATGAGATCTCGGTGAAAGAAGATGTTTTTGGGCGGCACTTCATCGGGTGTTGGAATGAGGGGAAAAGTTCATTTCTCTTCTTTTCACGGCAACACGATGAGGAGGTAAGAAAGTGGCTGGGTCATCAGGGTAGGGGGGAACCGGTATCCCGGCATGTCATGGATTATAGGGATTGGCAGGCAGGAGAGGATCTCAAACCTTTTCGCATCGAGAAGTTCGTTATCTGCCCCACATGGGAAGAGGCGGAAATAGCCGAGGACGAAATTCTCATCCGCCTTGATCCGGGCGTAGTATTTGGAACAGGGCTTCATCCCACGACTCGGGGATGTCTCAAAGCCCTCTGGGATATCTACCAGAGGGACTCTCCTCAGAAGGTCATGGATATTGGGACGGGAACGGGAATCCTGGCCGTTTCCGCCGTCAAGCTCGGGGCTCGAGAGGTCCTGGCCGTCGACCATAATGAGCTGGCCGTCGAAACGGCCCGTAGAAATGTCGTGCTCAATGGAGTTGAAGATCGGGTGAAGGTCAAATGGGGAGAGGCGGAGGCCTTTTCAGGGGAAAAAGCCGATATGGTCCTTGCCAACCTGCACTTCACGGTAATCAATGATCTTCTCAACCGTGAAAAACTCATTTCCAAGCGTTGGATTGTTTTTTCAGGACTCTTTCATGGGCAAGTCAATGAGGTTTTAGCACCCTTGGAGAAATGGCAGCTAAAAGTACACGATAAAACGGAAGAAAACCGCTGGGCCACTCTGGTCTTGAGGAAAACTCCTTGATAGAATAGATTGGCTGTCTCCTACCGTCCAAGGGAGGATTATCTGGAAAAATTGAAACCGGTGGCCATGAAAAGTCAAGACCAAAGGGAAAACTAGAAGGAGAAATGACCATGATCTTAGACCATCTGGACAATTGGAGGCATTATACAGCCCTGCACCCAGGGTTTGAGGAGGCATTTGCCTTCTTGGAGCGAAGGGATCTGGTTGACCTGTCCGCTGGCCGGCACCCGATTGAAGGTGAGCGCCTTTATGCCCTTGTGATCAAAGAGGATGGACGAAGCCGGGATAGTGCTCGGCTCGAGACACACAAGAGATATATCGACATTCAATTTACCGTCGTAGGTGCGGACGACATTGGCTGGAAACCCGCCGCGCAATGCGCTGGCGAAGACCAGGGGTACAACGCTGAGAAGGACATTGCGTTCTTTACAGATAAACCGGAGGCATGGGTAACTACATTGCCGAGCACTTTTGCAATCTTCTTCCCCGAAGATGCCCACGCACCCCTCGGTGGCACGGGGGCCATTCACAAGGTCGTTGTGAAAGTCGCTCTCACTACGGAATAGAGAGAATGAAGTTCGATTTCTAAAAGGAGGTAATCATGAAAAAAATCGATTATATGGCAGTTGCTGAAGAAGCGATGGCCCAGGTCAAGGAGGGAGCCTTCTTAACGGTAAAGGCTGGTGAGGATTCAAACACCATGGCCATCGGCTGGGCCACCATCGGTTTTGTCTGGAGGAAACCGATTCTGATGGTGGCAGTCCGGAATTCCCGGCACACCTTCGGGATCATCCAGAAAGCGACCGATTTTACCGTATCCGTGCCGTTGACGGACATGCACGATGCCATCATGTGCTGCGGCACAAAATCAGGGCGGGATTATGACAAGTTTAAGGAGTGCAACCTGGAGCTTAAAGATGCTCAGAAGGTTGTCTCCCCCATTATAAACACGCCGGGTCTTCATTTTGAATGCAAAATCGTACTCAAAGCCGCCATGGATCCGGTACATCTCGCCGAGGAATACGAGACGCTCTATCCTAAAAAAGACTATCACACCCTTTATTTCGGAGAAATCCAGGACTGCTACGAGATTGAGTAGGAAAAACCATCATGGGAATCCATCAAATCCTTACGCGTAATCGCGGTAGAGCAGTATCCGTTTTCATCTCACTATCATTCATCTGGGCTGCGGTGTCGGCCGCCCTTGTGCAGCAAAGTCTTGCGCAGGATACCCGGAAAAGCTGCCTTTGGTCCCTCCAAACCAATTCTAGCATGGTTTATTTCTTAGGGTCCCTCCATCTCCTGAAGCGCGATGCCTACCCGCTGGAAAGTGTGATCGAAAAGGCCTATGCGACCAGCCAAAAGATCATATTTGAAACAGATATAGCAGCAATGAAAGACCCGGTGGTCCAGGCGAAAATGCTTGAACTTGGCCTTTATCCGGAGGGCCAAAACCTCTATCTGAACCTTGATGGAGGTACGCGAAGGTTGCTCGAAAATAAGTTGTCAGGACTAGGCCTACCTTTAGAACACCTCGCCAGGTTTAAACCCTGGGTTGTGGCATTGACATTAGCAAGTTTGGAACTTCAGCGTTTGGGCTTTGACCCAAACTACGGTATCGATATCCACTTTTTTCACAGGGCAGTAAAGGACGGAAAAGAGATAGGCTATTTGGAACCGGCCGAATATCAATTAAATCTGCTTGCAAAAATGAATAAACAAGATCAAAGCTCGTTCTTGAACCAGACATTAAGAGATCTGGAACTCGTGTTACAGCTTGTCGGTGAGATGGTGAGCTATTGGAAAACCGGTGATGCGGAAAGTCTACATGCCCTTTTATTCAAAAGCTTCAAGGATTACCCCAATATCCATGCTCGACTCCTAATTCAGCGAAACAAAAAGTGGATTTCAAAAATCGAAAATTTGATGGGGGAAAAGAAAAATGTTCTCGTCGTTGTTGGCGTCGGCCATCTGGTCGGGCCTGACGGCCTTCTCGATCTTTTAAGAAAAAGGGGATATAAGCTGATACAGAGATGAACAAGTTGCTCGGCGCCGAGAACCGATCTTTGGTTACCAGCCTCCCTTGTGAGCTATAGCTCCCCTCCTACTTGGTGATGATTCGCTGATCCGGTGATTTGCCTATTCACCCCTGCTGCCTGCCAGCAACGCCTCCAGGTCGTCCAAGGTTCCGCGCCAGGGACCAACTTGCTCCTGCTTCCGTGTGGTGACGGCCGCGGCGAAACGACACGCCGCCTCAGCGGGCGCGCTCAGCCGCTTGCCCACGTAAGTGGTAAAGCAGGTGTCGCCCCGCCCGGTGCGCCCCTCGAGGGAGCGGGGGGTAAAGGGTGCTTCGTAGATCTGTCCATCGGCGTAGACGGTGACGCCCGACGTTTGGGTAAGGACGATTTCGCGGGGACCATAAGCAGCCAGTTGACGGGCAGCGGAATGTAAATCGGTTTCTCCCGTGAGAAATTCCGCCTCGAAACGATCTACCTTAAGGTAGGTTACGTGTGCCAGGTCCTCGGCCATGGTGGCCCACTGGCGATAGACCAGACTATCGTTCTCACGGAAGCGGATGAAACCTTGCACGTCCAGAGCAACGGGGCCACGTGCCGCCAACCATTGAAGCAGTGTTGGTTCTACCTCGCCACTCATGATGCCCGAGACAAGATATACCTGGGCTGACAGGTCTGGGATATCCTCCCGTCGGATGGGACCGGCAAAGCCCAGCGGCTTGTAGGTTCGCCGCTCCATGTCTGCCGAATCGTAGACGTTCTCGATGCCTGTGGTCTCCCATGCAGCTGTGGTGAATACCTGTACACCTTCTTGCTTCAACTCGTCCAGCAGGGGAAAATCGTCTGGGTGCAGCCGAGTGACGAGGGCCACCCGGACGCCGAAGTGTCGCAAGGCAACGCTGCCGTAGTAGGCTGCTGCGCCACAGGCGATTTGGCCTACGCCATCCACCACCAGCCTGTCCTTGGCAAAGTGCCCAATTATCATGATGTCAACGTCGTGAATTTTGTTTTACCTCCAAACAGAATGTGACCCGTTTGCGCGTAAAGTCGCCGGCCTCTCCAGAAGTGAGGCATCCGTCTACGTATACGATAGCGGGACAAATTACATGGGACATCGCTGGCACTATCCTTACCAACCACCGCATCTCCTCCGAACAAGCCCCTCGACCTCACGGATGTCCCGGCGGGAAGTAAGTCCTAAGGGGTCAAATCTACGTTTGACTCTTGATCAACATTAATCTTAATTTTTCAACTCGTTTTTTGAGTTGCCGATCCTTTGATATTTAGATTCACACCCTTTCTATGGCACTGCTTGCCAAACTATACCTCTTATTGCGAAATTCCCGGCATATTTCATCCAACGCTTTCCCCCTTATTCCTCCTTATTCCCTTGAACCTTATTCCCTTCTAACTTTATTGACCAACTGGACATGCCATTTCACAAGCCCTGCAGTATTTCACACATGCCCTTGGCGAATCCTCGTCTACCTCCTTTTCAGGAATCACTCTATGTGCTTCATCTCTATTCATCTGTCTCATGCAGAGGTCCCTGCTGTAAGAACCTTGACTAAAAGCTTTTTGAGGACAGGCCTCCTTACACGGCATATCACAAGAATTACAAGGTGAAAAATCTATCGGTCCGGTTGGTTCCAATTTCGCATCAAGGCACAAAGCTCTCAATCGGATACAGGGACCATATTCTGGAGTGATTAATAAGTTGTTCGCACCTACAGCGCCAAATCCCGCTAGCACCGCTGCATCCTTGAGAAAAACACCCCCTCTTCCTACATGGTACGGCAAAAGCTGAGTTGAAATATTGAATTCTTCTTTTACCCACTCGACTAGGCGGTCCGCAATACTCATCAGTCTGCGGTTTCCCGGGGATCCTCCCTGTTTTCCATCCCACCAGTCAAGTGCAGCTTCATTTCTTGGATGAAGCAAGGCGATTACAAGCACCCACTTGCCGTCCGGAGACCATCGAGCATTTCCGTAAATCCGATGAGAGGGTGAGTCTAGGACTGAGGAAATGTCTGCAAGTCCAGCCAATGACGCGCCAAATGTTTTGGCCTTTTCGATGATATGGGTGGCAAGCTCTTCTTGGGTATGGACATTCCTGAGCGATCTCTTCATATTACTTTGATTTCCTTATTGTGAGCGTTAATACCGGCCCCGACCAGGATTTTCGGATGTACGACCTGCCTCCTCGCATAGAATCAGGATGTGAGGGACTCCTTTGAAATATTAACTGTCGTCTGCCCTACTTTTTCCCCCAATCGTGATCGTCGATCAATCTGAGGTACTGTGCCCATTTATTACTGAAAGCTTTCATCGAATAGTAGGAAAATTGTCCCCTAAATTCTTCCCAGGGTCTGAAGAAATTCCATGACCCTGTTATTGAATTCGTCAGGCTTTTCGATCATGACCATGTGACCCGCACCGTCGATGATTTCCAATCTAGCAC
>CBDUXJ010000041.1:0-13133 GCA_965371165.1 uncultured Syntrophobacterales bacterium
GTTCGCTTCACTGCAAAGAGCGCTGAGGCGCTACTTCGTTACCAAAACTCGCCCTTCGGGCTCAGACATTGGATTTGCGGCTGTTTCGCTTCACTAAGAATAGTTACCGAAAAAATCTTAATTCGCGCTCGGAGCTCCTTTCCCAAGTTTTTCAGAGATCTCTGATCAGCACTAGGTCAAGGCTGAGAGATGAGGGGTCCATAAGAGTGATCCGTTATCCCTGAGCGTAATTCCATCCTTCTAACCGCAGCACCGCATAACGGCAGTAGTCAAACTCGGCTGGAAGGGGTAAAAATTCACTAGCTCCAAACCCGCAATAGGTCGTTTCGGAACCGGTCTTGGCCTGGTTCCCTGGACCGAACATTAAAGGGAACGGTTAACTCAACAAACCCAAATAACCCAACAAACCCAATAAACCCGAGCAACCCAAGCAAACCATCCAAACGGTCTGAACGATCTAAACCGAATAAACGGAATAAACCAAACAAACCAGATAAACCGAAACAATTCCTCATAGTGACAACGGAGTCCCACTGAAAGTCAGGAAACTCCAGGTCGATTAGCATTGCAAAACACATCCTAATACCTTATATTGGTATGGGTCTGTCTTTTCTCATGAAGGGATTGGAGCAACTGACGGGGTATTGATCATGAAATGTCGCAACTGTGGAGCGATCAATAGGAAGGATTCAAAATTTTGCAAACAGTGTGGTGCAAACCTCAACATGGACCTCGCCTGTCCCCGTTGCCATTTCGTTAACCTTCCTGATGCGTCCTACTGCACCCAGTGTGGAACGAGGCTGTCTATTCAAAGAAAGCCCAGAGGGACCCAAAAGCGTTGCCAAAGTTGCGGCTATCAAAACGATGTTGATGTCGCTTACTGCTTTTATTGCAATCAGAAGATAGTGGAGGATTACCTGGAATAGGTCTTTCAGCATCACCGGGAATGGCACTGTGAAAGGGGAGGGCTTTTCATCGCTTAAGGGGCGTTGACGAGAGGGGAAGATCTTCCGGGCAGTTTCCCTCGCTGCAGGGGGGTGGAGGATTTCCCAAGGACGAAGGGAGGGAAAAGAGGTGAGAAAGAGATGAGTGGAAAATGGTTCTGGACGTTAGTTCTTCTCTCCTCCGTATGGGGGTGTGGGGCAAGCCGGACCTATTGGATGGATATCCAGTACCTCTCGGACCCTGTATCGAAAAATGGCGGAAAAGGCCGGGTGGTTGCAATCAATGCCTTCAAGGATACCAGGGAGGATAGGAACCAACTCGGAACGTGGGTGCGGCCCAGGGGTCAGGTGGTTGCCTTTATGGCTTCCAAACCCGTGGATCAGGCGGTCACAGAGGCTATATCGGGCTATTTCCGTCTAAGGGGGTACCAAGTTGTCAGCTCAACGGGCTGGGACTTGAGACCTGAGAGCCTTTCCCGTATCCCGGCCGATTTGGTGGTTGGGGGGGAGATTATCCATCTGAAAAGTGAGGCTTGGACCACCGTACGAACGAGAGTGCAGGTCCACGTCCAGCTTCAGATTTACGTGGGCAAGGTACGTGAGGGGGAGGTATTGGGACAAAAAATGGAGATTTCCAAGGAAATTTTAGGGGTTACATCGAGGCCGGAAAGGATCGAGGAGACGCTCAATATGGAGCTTTCAGAGGCCATTGACAGGGTTTTCCAAGGTATACTGTAACTTTCACCGGCCTTCCCATGGTCAAGGGAATCATATGGAGCGAAAGTATTTTGCATCGATGCTCATCGTTTTTATCATTATCCTCTCCTTCTACCTCTTCTACGTAGTTTTTTCTCCTTTTTTGGTTCCCATTGTCTGGGCCATCATCTTAGCCATTGTGTTCTACCCCGTTTACCGAAGGTTGAACCATCGGTTGAAGGGAAGGAAATCCCTCTGTGCCCTGGTGATGACGGTCATGGTCGTCCTGCTCATCGTGCTTCCATCCACATATGTCCTTTCGATGTTGGCCAATGAGGCCATCAGTGCCTATATCTTCTTCGAACAGGCATTGGAAAATGGGGAATTTCGATCGATTTTGGAAGTGAAGGATCACCCCTCTATCCGGGGGGTGTGGGATCACCTCAACCAGTACGTTGACCTCTCCGAACTCGATCTCAATTCCCTCCTGCTTGAAAACCTGAGAAGGGTGAGCACCTTTGCCATCAACCAAACCTCGAGGATCATAAAGGGATTTTCCTTCATTGTCATCAATTTCTGCCTCATGGTCATTTCACTATACTACATCTTCAAGGACGGCGATCAATTATTTAGGAAGATCCGCAACGCAATCCCCTTGACTTCTCAAGATAAGGATCTGCTCTTTGAGCGGTTGGAGGAGATGATCTACGCAACCCTCTACGGTGGGATATTCGTTGCGCTTCTTCAAGGCTTTTTGGGAGGATTTGCCTTCTGGCTTTTGGGGGTCTCAGCACCGATCTTTTGGGGGACGGTTATGGCCTTTCTCTCCTTTTTACCTGTTGTTGGGCCCATTGTGGTGTGGGGGCCCGCCGTCGCCTACTTCTTCCTCCAAGGGTCGTTTGTGAAGGGGATTGTCCTGCTGATCTGGGGTTTGATCGTGGTGGGCTTATCGGACAATTTCCTGCGCCCGGTCCTCATCAGCAAGAGGACGAAACTCCATACCATTCTGTTGTTCTTCGGGGTGCTTGGGGGCATAAGGACCTTCGGATTGCTGGGATTGATTGTAGGCCCCCTCGTGGTGACCATCTGCGTAACGATCCTCGATATCTATTCGGAAAGAGCGGCTCAACCTGCTTCAGCGGGAATTTGAAGGATGTGGAGGCAATGGATGAGGAAAGGGCTGGTCCTTTTTCTGGTACCCATGATTCTCATCGGATGTGCAGAATTGACAAGGGAGGTGAAGGCGCCCGAAAAGCCCTTGATACTCCTCAGGGAAAAGGACATCCCCCCCTTCGATAATGATCTGGATTGGGAATCATTGAGGGTTGCTATTAACCGGAGCATAGAGTATTTCCGGAGGCTGCCGGAAGATCGCCTCTTCCAGTATGGAGAGGATCAATACTCAGCTGGCCATCTGATCAGGTCCATGGAAACCTTTCTATACATCCTTGATCAGGCCGGGGATATGGAAGAGCTGACGGATTTAGTCCGGCAGCGGTTTAACGTTTACCAATCCGTTGGATCGGATGGGTTGGGAAGCGTTCTTTACACCGGGTATTACGAGCCCATTCTTGAAGGTCGTTTAATTCCCAATGGGAGGTATAAATGGCCCCTGTATAGGAGGCCAGACGATTTGATGGAGATCTATCTGGAACTCTTTAGCAGCAAGTTCAAAGGGGAGAAGATCACAGCCCGTTACGATGGGAGCCGGATTGTGCCCTATTTCACCCGGGAAGAAATCGATAGCCATGGAATGCTATTTGGAAGGCAATTGGAGATCGCCTGGTTGGAGGATCTCATTGATGTCTTCTTCCTTCAGATCCAGGGATCAGGGCAGATCCTTCTGGAGGATGGGACCACCCTGAGGGTCAACTACTCGGCATGGAACGGGAGGCCCTATCGAAGTATTGGGGCCCTATTGATCAATAGGGGAATCATTGAGAGGGAGGAGATGAACATTCCCCGATTGAGGGAATACCTACGAGACAATCCCGCCCAAAGGGAGGAGATCCTCAATCATAATGAAAGCTACATCTTCTTTAGGGTGGTGGAACGAGGGCCATTGGGCAACATTGAAGTTCCACTTACCCCTGGTCGTTCCATTGCCACGGATTCCAGATTGTTCCCCAAGGGTGGCCTGGCCTACGTCTGTACCGAAAAGCCGATTATCGATGATTCGGGTACCATCACAGCGTGGATTTCCTTCTCGAGGTTCGTCCTCAATCAGGATACAGGTGGTGTAATCAAGGGGCCGGGGCGGGTAGACCTTTTTTGGGGAAGTGGAGAGGCGGCGGGGATCCCAGCGGGACATATGAAAAACGAAGGGAAACTCTATTTCCTCGTGGAGAAATAATCTTCTGGTTTCCTTCTCATTAACCATTCCTTTTCTGATCTCATCTTAACCTCCAATATCTCCTGCATTTTCACCATTTCACCCGGATAGGCCATCCTCCTTCTTCAAATTCATGTCCCAGCTCGTTCATTATCCGGGGAATTATCGGAGAGATACACGTTTGAGCTTATTTCCATGGGATTCATCTAGATTGGCATATGAATTGCTTAGTAATTCATGTCAGGGCGTTCCAAAATGGCGCTCTAACGGTGTATTTCCCTTTTGCGGGATTAATCTCAGGGAAGAGCGTATGCTATTTTGATTATTTTTCATACGGGGTGATAAATCTTGTAATCGGTTCAAGGGTAGCGGGCGGGATAACGTGTAACCAGTTCGTTAGGAGGAGGTCGATGAGGTTCAATATCGGGGACAAGGTTCGCCATCGGGGTCTCAGGTGGCTTACGGGGACAGTAGAGGAGATCTACGAGGCCTCAAGGGCCCATTCCGATGATGGGCGCCACTATCACTATAAGGTATCCCTAGGGAAAGGTAACTACTACATCGATCGAGGAAGTGAATGGGAATCCATCCCAGGAGTAGAGGAGAATTCTGAGGGCACTTCCGATCGTGGGGTCGATTCCGAGGGCTCCATACCGCCAGGCTTGGATTAGGACCTTCGGGTTTATCCCTTGGCCAGTTTAAAGGAAGTTTTGCTATAACCTCATTTTCGTGCCCACCATTTCCCCAAGTTTTGCCTTGACAAGTTACCCCATCCAGCTTCTGGAGGGCTGGCCTTCCCCTTCCTAATTCACACTCGATGGGGAACCCCACTCTCCAGCACATTACACTCAGGGACAACAGTTTTTCTCTAAAATTCAGGTGATTCCAGTGGGTTTTTTCTTGACTCAACGAGAAAGATCTTATAGCATATTACTCATTGAAACAGGGGGTTTGAGATCGAAATATTTTTTTGTAAATTTTCCGCTTTTTTGACTTGATCTTCTCAGTAAATACTTATATGATTACGGTAACACTGGAGAGGGGGATAGAATCTCAGAGAAAGGAGGGGTGAATGGTTATGATGCGAAATTTTTTCTGTGCAAGGGTGTTCGCAACCGTGGCCGTTGCTGCATTTGTGGCTATCTTCGCCTTCGGCTGTGCCACAACCGAGCAGGTTAAAAAAGCTCAGGCAACAGCTGATGAAGCCTTGAAGATGGCGCAAGAGGCAGTGAGCAAGGCGGATTCGGCAGTGGTAAAAGCCGGAGAAAGCGAAGAAGCCGCCAGACGAGCTACTGCTGCCGCCGACCAAGCGGTTTCCGCGGCTAATAGGTCAGTCGCAGCTGCTGATCGAGCGGACAAGGCCGCTGATAGGGCAGAGGCAGCAGCCGATCGAGCGGAGGCAGCTGCGAGGAAGGCTGCGGCGGCTTTTAAAAAGCGCATGATGAAATAATGTGCAGGTGGACCTTGGACCTTCAAGGGTTCATCGAGGTTTGGGGTTTGCCGATAAGCTCCCTTCCCAGGAGAAAGACGGGTTTATCGGCAAACTCATTTTCCCCTTTTAGCCTCGTGATATCAACAGGGATTCCCTTGTGCCCTACCAGGGCCATGGTGAATTTTTTAAGATTGACCCTTTTTTCCAGTCCTTCCTCTTTCAATTTAGCGAAGCCATAACTGAGGAAGTTGGGGGTTTGATGGTAGATGTCCTTGTGGGCCTCGACGAAGATTTTGTTGTGTCTAAATCCGAACTTGATGGGTTCATAGATGATCTCCACTGGTATGCCAGTTCTGACTAAAGGATAGAGGTTTTCGATATCCTCCGGATAGAGCCTAATGCATCCATGACTCACCAAGCGGCCCACTCCCCAGGGGAAATCGGTACCGTGGATTCCATAGCCATTGCGGGAGAGGGAAATCCAGTGGGTTCCAAGGGGATTTTCCGGCCCAGGGGGGATAGAAGTTCTCCCATGTTTCTTCTGGAGACTGGGGGGAATGTACCACGTGGGGTTCTCTAATTTACCGGTAACGTAAAAAGTGCCAAAGGGGGTTCGTCCATCTAATACCCCTATTCCTACGGGATAAGTCTTCACCAAGTGTATGGATTTGATGAAGAGATAGAGCCTCATCTCCGGGACATTAATTACAATGCCTTCGTGCCGGGTTTTTGGGAGTATCCACGCGGCGGGAATCTTGAGCTTTAACCCCTCAGGTGGAATCCACGTATCCAGTTCCCGATAGAGGGACTTCAATTCCCAGAAACCGAGACCGAAGTTCCTCGCTATGTCCATCAATGTTTCCTTCGGCTGGATAAAGTGATTTCGTTCGCTTCCTACTACTGTCAAAGCTTGTAAGCCGGTATCGCCTTTCCCCTTGGGTATGAAATAGGAAAAGGCCCCCGCGGCCGATAATGAAGAAGGTAAGCCAATCGACGAGACGAAGAAGAGAATGATTAGAAACAGAGATTTTCTTGCTTTCATTTCAACTATCCATCATAATATTATCATGGATAATTCCCAGCTTCTAGGGAAATTTGTCCCGGAGTACCCTGACTTTTATGGTGAGTATTTTTGTAAGCGATTCATTATATAAGAACTTAGGGGCTTCGGCCTAGCTGGAACATCCCAAATGGCTCCCAACTGGAATATTGGAGTAATGGAATACTGGAATGATGGGTTCATGGATAGGTATTACCCTGATAGAGGTTGGAGGAGCGTCCGCCTGCGGCGGACTTGAGGCTGAAGGCCAAGAATATTTTGCCTTGTGCCTCAGGTCCTTCATTCCTCAGGATAAACTCAGTGATCCTCAAGCGAAGCGCTCCTGAACCAGAAGTAACGCTTTTTCCGTTTTTGACGCCCAATATTCCATCATTCCAACATTCCACCAATCCATCATTCCAATTCTTCAAAAGATTACGCTCAGGGGCAAGGGAGTCCCTCAGAAAGGCGGGAAACTCAAGAAATTTATCAGGTGTTGGAAATTTACGATTTAGATTATTGTCGATGTGAAAGGGACGAGGGATGAAAAGGAGGCGAACAATCCATTACGGGTGGATCGTCATCACGATGGGTCTGCTCACAACCAGCGGTGCCCACGGTTTCGGACGATTCGCATATTCCATGATCAATCCTAGCATGATTGATGGTTTGGGTTTGTCATATACGCAGGTCGGAAACCTTGCGATGGGTAACTTCGTCGGCTACCTGATTCTCGCCATCGTCGGTGGTTTCTTGGCGGCCCGATTAGGGCCAAGAATCGTCATTAGCCTCTCTCTTGGTCTGATGGGCATCACCATGATCTTGACAGGCTTGGCCAAGACGTACGGTTTTGCTCTTGCCATGCGGACACTGACAGGTCTCGGCAATGGTGGAGCGTTTGTCCCTGCCATGGCGCTCGGGTCAATCTGGTTTTCAGCACGGAAGAGAGGACTCGCCACGGGCATCGTGACAGCGGGTATCGGCATCGGATTCGCCCTTTCGGGCGTGATCGTCCCCCCTATCCTATCCGCTTATGGGGCAGAAGGCTGGCGATCCTGCTGGTATTACCTTGGGGTCATCGTTCTCGTTCTGGCAGGGATCACGTACGGTTTTCTCAGAAACAGGCCGGAAGACCTAGGGCTGAAACAGTTAGGTTCAGACGCGTCGGAGGACAAATCGGAAGGGCAAAAGGCCAGGGGACTTGAATGGGAAAAGGTCTACAAAATCGGATCGGTGTGGCACCTCGGGGTCGTCTATTTCGTGTTTGGATTTTCCTATATCATCTACATTAACTTTTTTGCCACCTTTCTCGTCAAAGAGATGGGATGGACAAATAGTGAGGCAGGTAGGCTTTTCACTTTTCTCGGCTTCCTAAGCATCTTCTGCGGCCTTCTCTGGGGAGGAATTTCTGATGTTATTGGGAGAAAGGGCGGGGCAGCCCTGGCCTATGTGGCTCTGGCTATATCCTATGTAATTTTTGCCTTGTTCCGTTCACCGGGAGCTTTCTATGTCTCCGCCGTTTTTTTCGGCCTCACGGCATGGGCCATACCCACCATTATGGCTGCAGCGGCAGGGGACTATGTCGGTCCGAGGTTGGCGCCAGCCGGACTGGGTTTTATCACGCTGTTCTTCGGGATTGGGCAGGCCATTGGCCCATATGTGGGGGGGCTTTTCGCGGATATCACCGATTCCTTTAACCTCTCCTTTGCCCTGGCTGCCGGTGTTTCGGTGATCGGGGCAGTGGGATCTATTACATTGAGAAAACCCCGGGGAGAGGCTTGAAATCACAAAAAAAGTTTGACAAAAAAGGCTTAAATCAATAATGTTGATGAGGTAGAATAGGGAGAAGGTGTTATCTACCAGGGGGCGGGTATGAGCAAGAATCAAATCGATAGGAGAAGGGGCAGGCGGAGGCAATCCGATATTTTCATAAAGAACCTATCGGATGAGCTGGATATTATCATCAATATCCTGGATGGTAAACTAGACGCTACCGCAAGGGAAATCCTGGAAGTGAGGAGCCTTCAATTTCAATTGGGACGGAGAAGAGATGATCGAGAAACCGAAGCAGAGATCATGAGGAAGTTGGAGAAGATTTCTGAAGCCCTCTTAGACTTAGTCCAACCGAGAAGGTGAACTATCAGGGTACATGAATTCAATCGCTCGAAATTTTTTTATGGGAAGTGACTTTAGCGATGAGCTGATGAGATCATGAAAGGGCAGGAGCAGAGCAATCTATGGGAGAGAGGGCCGGGATATGTTCATTGACCTTATGTCCATTGCCTCGAGAAGGGGAGCACTATGGAATTGGGTAAGATTAGGCAGACGGTGAGATCCAGATTCGGATTTGCCGTGGCCATCGCCGTCATCTCCTTTATCGCCATCTTCGGTTTTGGATTTATGGCGTTCATGGCGGAAAGGGATGTTATGGTCAAGAATACTACCATTCGAGGATATAGTATAGCCAGAATTTTGTCTATCCTGAACGAAGATGCCGCCGTTAATCGAGATCCGAAATTATTGGAGAGGTATACAGGGGAGATTGGAAAGGAAAGGGATATCGTCTTCATCGAGATCACCCAGAGGAATAAGCTCATCGCCAGTTATCGAGATAAAAGGAGGATCTCCGAAAGGAACGTCCGGAGAGTTTCCCGCCCATTAGTTTTCCATGGGGAGGACATAGGGGTTACCTTGGTCGGTTTCTCCATTGAGCAGGCCAACGAAAATATGTACGAGATCAAGAAGATCACCATAATTGTGGGGATACTAGTCCTCTCCTTCTTTATCAGCTACTTCATCTTACTGTTATGAGACATTTCGCGGAAAATGGGGGAATAAGATGGATAAGCTAACAGAGGTCCAACTGAAATTGCAAAAGGTGGGATGTCCTCTGTGTTTCAATACTCGGTTGGAACTGGTCCTGAGGTGCGACCTTGGTCAAGACGAATGTATTTATACGGCTAAATGTCTGCATTGTGGAAACGTCTTTGAGGTGAACACGAAGAGTGAAACCATTGAAGAACTGGAGCCTGCATTGGAGAATAAGATGAAGACGAGCGGGTGCCCCAAATGCCGAGGTCATGACCTCCAGGTGAACTTCCGTTGTGATTTGGCGTCTCAGGATTGTTTTCATGTCCTGACCTGTCAAAGCTGTGGTCACGTGTTCGTAGGAGAAGGCTAAGGAGACAGATCAATGGATGATGGGCCTTGGACATTCCTACATGGAGACGATGTGAAGGGGAAAGGGAGACGGCGGAGGAGGTAGATAGGGGATGAGCTTAATGAGATCTTGAGAGGATCTGTGGGAGATGCTCGGAGGTGATTGTCATCTCACCGAAGTTATACGGGGTACCAATATCCCCTCAGTTTATGGATGAAAGGGCGGATGGTCATTTTTTCCAACTGTTTATTTTCTTTCATATCGATAAACCAAAATTTATTGATATCGAAAAGGAAGAGGGTTGAATGGGGGACCTCGTTTGGTCGCAGGAGGAAAATTTCCCCGTAATCCGGATGGCTAATCATGGGGCCCGTTACCTTTTTCACGTTTTCCCGATAGCGCTTTTGTGCCGAGTTGTTACTGCCGAAACATGTCTGTTTTGAGACATACCGTTGTTCCACTGTTTCCTCTCTCTCAATCATGGCCTTCACCCCTTTGGGAGATTCCACCTTCGCCGTGAAGGATTATTTGGTTAGCGTCCCTATTTAGGGATTGGTTGTCGTAATTCGTTAAATAGCAAAACGCATGCCACCTGCTTTAGGGCCAAAATCGTGAGGATTCATGCTAATCAAGGGATGATATACCGCCAAGTGCGACCGAAAAGGGAAAAAATACGCAAAAGGTGACATTTTTTGTCAAGTATTGTCCATAAACGGAAGGATTTTCCCTTAAAACAATGCGCGCAGTTGACCCCTGGGCAAAACTTTGCAATAATTACTTTAAAGAGCGCTTTGTGAGTATGAGGGAGAGGAGAAGAAGCTGGGTGTTATGTTCTTCCCTTCTTTTTTTGTTAGGGCTCTTCGGATGTTTCGGTGTTTTTCCCAAGGAGACCCTTATAGAGGGTGCGACGTCAATGTTTTCTTACCACAACTGACACTGTGTCCTGAAAGGTATAAGGGCAAAACATTCGGCGAAAGGAAGACAGCATTTCCGCTGCCAGAGGTGAAATCGATGGCTTAAGCCGGCTGAAAGGGGAATCGATGGCGGAGCAAAGGGGGGTGGCTTGAAGATGGGCAAGTTTGCTGATATAGGCGATATCGATTTAAATCAGGTTTTTGTAGGGAATGAGAGGGATTTAAACCGACTATTTCCCGATCTCTCCCTCAAGAGATTCCTGAAGGAGATTGAGCAGCGTAAGAGGGAAGTGCGAACGTTTCTCAAAGACTTGGAGATTGAAGATGAGGGGGATGGGTAATGGTGGAAAGAAGCGGAATACGATGTCCGAAATGCGATTACAAATTTCCAACCTCTCTTTGCGAATCCTGCGGTGCCGAAAATTTGAGGGAATCTTCCTACTGTTGCCGATGTGGAAAGGAGCTTGTTGAAGAGGAGACTTCCACTGATTGGGGAAGTAGGAGGTTGTGCAGCGATGGAACCTGCATCGGCGTCATCAATGAGCAAGGGGTCTGTAACATTTGCGGGAAGGCTTACAGGGGCGAGCCAGAGTGAAGGGGAATGGGACGAAGGGGAGGTGGGGCAGATAGGTTTTCCATCCCAGGTTGTATGAATAGGCGATGTATATTGACAGGGAAAGGATAAATGATTAAGTTATAATTAGGTGTTATGGTGCGTGTAAGGAGGTTCTTATGATCGTCGTACCCAGTGGTGCTGACAAGGGAGACAAGGAGGGGGAGGAAAGGGTCAACGTTCCTCAAGAGATTCCTATTTTGCCATTGCGAGGGACAGTCCTTTACCCCGAGCTGATATTGCCCATCATGGTCGGCAGGAAAAAGTCGGTGAAGTTGATCGATGACGCCATGGAGATGGATAGAATCATCGGGGTCGTTACTCAAAAGCGATCGGAGATCGAGAATCCAAAGGAGGACGAGCTTCACCGAGTCGGTGTGGCAGCCCTTATCCTCAGGATGATTCGCGAATTGGATGGCAGCCAGCGGGTCATTGTCCAAGGCATTTCAAGGATACATATCCAGGAGTTTATTCAAAAGGATCCCTATTATAAGGCGAGGGTCGATGTGGTTGAAGAGGGATTACTCAAGGGTGTCGAAGTCGATGCGATGATGATGAACTTGAAGGGCCTTTTTCAGAAGGCCGTTGAATACGCACCCTACCTCACCTCGGAATTGGGGACGATGGTCAGTAATATCAAGTCCCCCGCTATTTTGACCGACCTCATTGCCTCGAACTTGAACATCAACGCTTCGGAAAAACAGCGACTTCTGGAGATGGTCGATGTCCAAGAGAGGCTCAACCAAGTTCACCAGCTCCTGAACCGGGAGGTTCAAGTTTTGGAATTGGGCAATAAGATCCAATCTCAAGTGAAGGAGGACATGGATAAGACCCAGAGGGAATACTATCTCAGGGAGCAGATGAAGGCCATCAAAAAAGAGCTAGGTGAACTGGATGAACACACCGTTGAGATTAAGGAATTGAAGGAACGGATAGCCAAGGCCAAGATGCCACCAGAGGCCTTAAAGGCGGCCGAGAAGGAGTTAGATCGGCTTTCGAAAATCCCTTCCGCCTCGGCCGAATATACCGTTGCACGAACCTACCTGGATTGGCTCGTTGATGTCCCCTGGTCGAAGAGCACCAAGGATAACTTGGAGATTTCCAATGCCCGGAATATATTGGAAGAAGATCATTACAACCTGGAGAAGGTTAAGAAGCGAGTCTTAGAATACCTGGCCGTGAGGAAACTCAAGGACGACATGAAGGGGCCCATCCTCTGCTTCGTCGGCCCTCCGGGGGTTGGGAAGACATCCCTTGGAAAATCCATCGCCCGGGCGATGGACCGTAAGTTCGTTCGGATCTCATTGGGGGGGGTAAGGGATGAGGCCGAGATCAGGGGCCATAGAAGAACGTATGTCGGGGCCCTCCCCGGGAGGATTATCCAGGGGATCAAGAGAGCCGGTTTCAATAATCCCGTCTTTATGCTGGACGAAGTGGACAAAATCGGGATGGACTTCCGGGGTGACCCTTCATCGGCCCTGTTGGAGGTTTTGGATCCCGAACAGAACTTTTCTTTTTCGGACCACTACATCGACGTAGGGTTCGACCTTTCCAAAGTGATGTTCATCACCACCGCTAATGTCCTGGATACGATTCACCAGACCCTCAGGGATAGGATGGAGGTACTTGAGCTGCCGGGATATACCGAATACGAGAAACTCATGATTGCGAAGGAGTTTCTCATTCCTAAACAGCTCAGTGAGCACGGCCTTTCGGAGGCACACATAGAACTTCAGGAGGATGCGCTTACCACCATCATCAGCTCTTACACCCGGGAAGCGGGAGTGAGGAATCTGGAGAGGGAGATTGCCTCCGTGTGCAGGGGGGTGGCTAAGGAAGTGGCCGAAGGCAAGGAGGAAAAGACGGTTGTCGATTCGGATGCCCTCCATAAATTTCTGGGCCCTGTGAAGTTTTTCCCAGAAGTTGCCGAGAGGACATCCGAGGCCGGCGTGGCAACAGGCCTTGCCTGGACTCCCACTGGGGGCGATATCATTTTCGTCGAG
>CBDUXJ010000042.1:0-12503 GCA_965371165.1 uncultured Syntrophobacterales bacterium
TCCTCTTCCGGCATGGCCTCGATTTCCCTGACTTTTGCGGGATCCCCCTGGCGCTCCACCTTCTCGCCCATATCGATTCGGGAGGGATAAGGACTGAAGCACTCACACTTTTCGGCGAGTTCCCCCGAGCAGGCCACTCCCACAAAGGTCACCTTCTCCGGATCGAGTTGCTGGTTCTTGTAAAGCTCGATCAGGGAGCGCTCGTCGCAGGCCCGGGCGAGAATACCAAAGCTATTGTCAGGATACTTTCGGGCCAGTCTGATCAAGAGCTTCGTAAGGGGATAACGGACCTCTCCCAGATAGAGTCCGTCCAATTCCTCTGGCCTTGTAAATAAATAGGGAATCGGGTGACCTGTCACCGTTCTCAGGGCCAGGAATCCCGCAACCTTATCCTTGGCGAGCAATTCTGAGATGATTGGCCTTGCCTTTTCCAACCCGTCCATTTTCGCTCTATCCCCTCCCCGCGGACTTTCTCTCCTTTTCAAATTTCTCTTCCACCTTTTTGACCTCTTCTGGGGACAGCTCCTTGAAGATTTTATTTCCCAGGCGGATCTTGTTGTCCTCTATCGTGATGGCCCCTGTGGGGCAGACATAGGCACACCCCCCGCATCCGATACAGGTTTCGCCCAGATCGTGGAAGGGTGTTGCAATCTCTTTCTTGATTCCCCGATTGATGGCACTGATGGCCTTGGCTTCGGAGATCTCCTCACAAACCCGGACGCACATCCCACAGAGAATGCAATTCTCCCCATCTAAATGAAACCTAGGTTCGGTAACACCCATCTCCCGTGCTATATCCTTGATCTTTTCGGAATTGGGGCACCGGGCGAGGAGCAGTTCCATCAATCCCCTTCGGAGCCTCTTGATCTTTTCGGAATCCGTCTGAACATCCAAGCCCTCCTCAACGGGATACAGACACGAGGTTACGACACGGTTTCGCCCCCTCTTTGTCGTGACCTCAACGCTGCAGAATCGACAGGCCCCGGAAGGAGTCAGGGCAGGATGATAACAAAGGGTGGGAATCTCGATTTCAACCCTGCTCGCGGCTTCAAGGATCGTCTCCCCCGGATTGGCTCCAATCTCTTTGTCATTGATCTTTAGGGTAATCACAAATACTCCCCCTCATCTTCTCATCACTGCTTCAAATTTACAGACGTCGTAGCAGGAACCACACTTAACACAGAGTTCTTTGTTTAAGACATGGACTTGTTTCTTTTCACCGGTGATCGCTTCTACCGGGCACGCCTTAGCACAACGGGTACACCCCGTACACGTTTCAGGATCAATTGCATACTCCACCAGTTCGCTACAAATGCCGCCGGGACACTTCTTATCCCTAATATGAACTTCGTATTCATCCCTGAAATACCTCAGCGTGCTCAGTACCGGGTTGGCGGCCGTAGACCCCAAGGCGCACAACGATCCCTCGGTCAGGATAAACGCCAGTTCTTCGAGAAGGACCAGATCCCCTTCTCCACCCTTTCCCTCGGTAATTCGCGTTAAAACCTCCAGCATCCGCTTGATCCCTTCACGGCAGGGGACACACTTTCCACAGGACTCTTCTTGGAGAAAGCCTACGAAATACCTGGCAATATCGACCATGCAGGTGTCTTCGTCCATGACGATCATACCGCCCGAGCCCATCATGGAACCGGCCTGAGTCAGCTGATCAAAGTCGATCGGGAGATCGAGCATACTTTCAGGAAGACAGCCTCCCGAAGGGCCTCCTGTCTGAACAGCCTTGAATCGTTTTCCATGTGGAATACCGCCGCCAATATCGAAAATTATCTCTCTCACAGTCATGCCCATGGGAACTTCCACGAGACCTGTGTTGCTGATCTTTCCCACCAGGGAAAAGATCTTAGTCCCCTTACTCCCCTCCGTTCCGGTTTGGGCATAATCGGCCGCCCCTCGATTGATAATCAGCGGAACATTTGCCCACGTTTCCACGTTGTTCAGGGTACTCGGGAGCTCGTAGAGACCTTTTTCCACAGTATGGATATATTTCGCCCGGGGTTCGCCGATTTTTCCCTCCAAAGAGGCCATCAGAGCGGTGGATTCCCCACAGACAAAGGCTCCTCCTCCACGGTTGATGTTGATTGAGAAATCAAAGCCGATACCCAAGATATTCTCTCCTAATAACCCATAGGCCTCGGCCTGCTCAATGGCCTTCCGGGAATTGGTTACCGCCAAGGGGTATTCATTCCTCACGTAAATGTATCCCTGATGAGATCCAACGGCATAGGCTCCAATAATCATTCCTTCCAAAACACTGTGAGGATTCCCCTCCAGCAGACTCCTATCCATGTACGCTCCAGGGTCTCCCTCATCGGCATTGCAGATGACATATTTGGGATTTCCTTGGGCCTTCCGGCAGCTCTCCCATTTAACCCCTGTAGGGAACCCCCCTCCTCCTCTACCTCTCATCCCCGATGCCTTCACCTCTTGGATAATCTCTTCTGGTGACATGGATGAGAGGACCTTGGCCAGAGCAGCATATCCGCCAATGCCTATATAGTCTTCGATACTCGTGGGATCGATCTCTCCGTTGCTTCCAAAAACAATCCGCTTTTGAAGCTTGTAAAAAGGAATGTCACTCTCGTGGACCAGTCTCTCTTTGGTTGTGGGATCAACATACAGGAGGCGATCGATGATCTTATCTTCCTTGATGGTTTTGACGACGATTTCGGGGACATCTTTGGGTTGAATACGTTGATAAAATATATTCTTGGGGCGAATAACAACCAATGGTCCCCGCTCGCAGAATCCATGGCAGCCGCTCTCTCGAAACTCCACCTTTCCATCGACGTTCTGCTTTTTTAATTCTTCTTTAAAGACATCTGCCACCTCCCGGGCTCCAGAGGCCAGACAGCCCGTTCCGCCACAGAGGGCGATGCATGGTTTATTGGGATCACGCCTCTGAGTCAAAGATTCTCGCAAGTGCTCCAAATCAGATATGGTATTCAGCCGGTTTTCCAATGCAATCTTCCAACAGTATTACTCATAGTTTTGAAGGATTTTGCTCACCCCGTCAGGTTTCACTCGGCCGTAAGTCTTGCCATCGACTACCATAATTGGACCCAGGGCACAGGCTCCAAGACAGTTGACCGTTTCCAGTGTGAATTGAAAGTCATCCGTGGTCTCCCCTGCCTTGACGATCAATTCTCTTTCGATCCGATCCACCAGCCGTTTTCCCCCTCGGACGTGACAGGCAGTTCCCAGGCAAACGTTGATAATGTGGCGCCCCCGCGGTTTCAAACTCAACGCCCTGTAAAATGACGCCACGCTGAAGACCTGGCTCAGCGGAACCTCCAGGATCTCACTGACCTTCTCCAAGGCATCTCGGGGCAGATAATTGAATTCCACCTGAATATCCTGAAGTATCGAAATGAGAAGGGATTTGTCATTCCCATAGGATTCGATGATCTCTTCGATTTTCTCCACGTCAAATTGGGTGGGCATGGCTTCCATGGCGTTCCTCTCTCTCATGCCTTTTTCCCCAGTGGCGATGGACCGAGCTCTTTGATCTGCTGGGTAAACTCGCTCATGATAGTGGCGAATTTGGTACCTTCAGAACCTGATATCCATTCCAGTCTCAACCGATCCGGTGAGAGTCCCACAAACCCGATGAGCTCTTTCATCACCGCCACCCGCTTGGCTGTGATGTAGTTGCCCTTCAGGTAGTGGCAGTCGCCGATGTGTCACCCTGTTACGAGGACACCATCGGCCCCCTCCTGAAAGGCCTTCAGCACATAATGGGGGGAAACTCGACCGCTGCACATCACTCGGATAGGGAGCACGTTGGCAGGGTATTTTAGTCGCATGCTTCCTGCCAAATCCGCTGCTGCATAACTGCACCAGTTGCAATAAAAGGCAATTATCCTGGGCTCGAATGAGTCGTTGTTCGCCATGGTTTCCCTTCCTCGTTCCTGCTTGTGAATTATTTAATTATCCTGCCCCAATAAGATCGCAACTCCGTATCTTTGTCAAGGAGAAAAACGCCTTGGGTGTCTGATTGCCTTACACACCGTTCTCCATCCAAAATCTTGAACCCGCGTCCCCTTTGGACCCATAACCATAAAAGTCCATTCAGCCTCATCCAGGTTGACAGTGGCAACATAATAATTGTATCAATTACCAAAGACCTCTTTCAATCCCAGGGTGCCTTGAGCCCACGGAGAGAACTTCACCGTGGAGTTTAAACCTTCCAATACGGACGACATCCCTCTTTCGCCCAATGCCCGAAAAGTGCTGGAGCGAAGATATCTTCTCAAGGACGAGCAAGGGCGAATCGTTGAATCTCCACGGGAGATGTTTCAACGGGTTGCCAAGGCCGTGGCGGAAGCCGATCTCCTTTACGACAAGGGAACAGATGTGAAAGAGCTGGAACAAGAGCTCTTCGATCTCATGGTCAACTTAGACTTCCTTCCCAATTCCCCGACCTTGATGAACGCGGGAACGGAAATTGGGCAACTCTCTGCCTGTTTCGTCCTCCCCGTGGGCGATAGCATACGGGAAATCTTCGGGGCGGTAAGCAATATGGCCCTGATTCATCAATCGGGAGGTGGAACTGGTTTTTCCTTCTCCCGGTTGAGGCCCAAGGACGACGTGGTCAAATCGACCGGGGGAATTGCATCGGGACCCCTTTCCTTTATGCGGGTCTTTGATGAGGCCACGGAGATCATCAAACAAGGGGGAAGGAGGCGAGGGGCCAATATGGGCATCCTCATGGTCGATCACCCGGATATAGTGGATTTCATCAGGGCGAAGGAGAGGGGAGATTTTTTGACCAATTTCAATATCTCCGTCAACGCCACCGATCGGTTTATGGAGTCGGTTAAGGCCGATGGGAGATATGACCTCATCAACCCCCGCACCGGGAAAGTGGTGAAAACCCTCAGGGCGAAACAGGTATTCAATGGGGCGGTGAAGTCGGCCTGGAAGACCGGGGATCCGGGATTCATCTTCATAGACGAAATCAATCGCTACAACCCAACGCCCGCCCTGGGGAAAATAGAGAGTACCAACCCCTGCGGTGAGCAGCCTCTGCTTCCCTATGAGTCCTGTAATCTGGGGGCAGTCAATCTCTCCAAGATGACCCGAGATGAAACCATCGATTGGGAGAGGTTGAAAAGAACGGTTCATCTGGGAATCCACTTTCTGGATAATATCATCGATGTTAACAAATTCCCATTGCCGGAAATAGAGGCCATCACCAAGGGGAATCGGAAGATCGGCCTGGGAATAATGGGATTTGCCGAGATGTTGATACAGCTCGGGATCTCCTATGCCTCGGATGAGGCCCTCGAGAAGGCCGAGAGGGTGATGGAATTTATCCAAAGGGAGGCCATAGATAAATCCATGGATCTCGCCAACCAGCGGGGGTCATTCCCCAATTTCAGGGGAAGCCTTTGGGAAAAGACGGGATATCAAAGCATGAGAAATGCTACGCTGATAACCGTCGCCCCCACGGGAACCATCAGCATCATCGCGGACACCTCCAGCGGTATTGAACCCCTGTTCGCCATCTCCTTCTACCGTGATGTCCTAGAAGGCACCAGGCTGCTGGAGGTTAACCGTCTCTTCCAGTCTATGGCCGAAGACGAGGGACTCGCTAGCCAGGGACTGATGGAAAGGGTTGCCCTGAAAGGGTCCATCCAAGAGTTACCGAAGGTTCCAAAGCATCTTAAGCGCATCTTCCTCACGGCTTTGGACATCCCCTTCAAATAGCACATCGAAATGCAGGCGGCCTTCCAAAAGTATACGGACAATGCCGTATCCAAGACCATTAACCTTCCCCAGGATGCCACTGTGGAGGATGTGGCCAAGGCCTACCTCATGGCCTACGAGAGGAAATGCAAGGGGATAACCATCTTCCGGTACGGCAGCAAGCAACATCAAGTCCTGTACATCGGACTATCAAAGAATATGCCCGTCCAGGCCAGCCTGGAATTCTCCGGGGATTGCCGAATCTGTTCCGTGTGATCCCCTTTCGAACACGGACCACGGACACGGAACTATGCGCTTTGGTTTTCACATCTCCATTGCCGGCGGCTTCTCCAAGGTTGTCGAGCGGGCCAGGAGAAGGGGATGCGAGACAATCCAGCTCTTCTCGCGAAACCCCAGGGGCTGGGCCTACAACCCTCTGGACCGGAAAGAGGTGAACCGGTTTCGAAGGGAACTTTCCCATACAGCCATCTCCCCCCTGTTCGTCCACATGCCCTACCTTCCCAACCTTGCCTCCAAGGACCGGGATCTCTATCGGAAATCCCTCAATACCCTTCAAATCGACCTGGGGCGGGCTTCCAGCCTGGGCGCACCCTACCTCATCATCCATGTGGGACATCGGACCCACCTGTCGGAAGATGAGGCCATAAGCCGAATCGCCGAGGGCATAAATCATGCCTTCCATAAGGTGGGAAACTCGGTCGTCCTGCTCTTGGAGAACACAGCGGGACAGGGCACGGAAGTGGGCCATACTTTCTCCCAGATTCGCAAGATCATCCAGGGGGTTGATGAGAAAGAGAGGATGGGGATATGTCTGGATACTGCCCATGCCTTTGGGGCGGGATATGATCTATCAACGCACAAGGGCCTCGAGAGAACCCTGGCGGAATTTCAGGAAGAGATCGGACTGGAAAAACTTAACCTGGTCCACCTCAACGATACCCGGTCTCCCCTTGGGGGGCATGTGGACCGACACTGGCATATTGGAGAGGGGAATATCGGGCTTGAAGGGTTCACGAACATCGTCAACCATCCCCTCCTGGTTCATCTACCCGGCATCATGGAAACCCCGCGAAAGGATGATGTTGAGGATCTGAGAAATATGGAGGTCATCCGGAAACTCGTCCGAAACTCCAAGATAGGGGATATGCCGATCACACCTTGAACATCTCAGGAATCGGCCTTTATTTCCTAATGCGAAGGAGATCTTGGTCCTCTGTATTTCTCTTGAGGTGATCCACTATGGTATTGATCTTCAGGCAGTAACCAAGTCCCCTTGCTGGTTCTACAAAAAATGTGACCATACCGATGAGCTCAAGCTGCCCATCCCTCACGCTGAGGATCGGGGCCCCGCTGTCTCCCTCTACGGTGGTTGCCGAAATGCCAAAAATATCCCGATTGACATTAGCCGCTTCCCCCCCAGATCCGTAGGTTACAAACTCCAACTGAGTGACATTGCCCACCCTTATACTGAAGCCTGTTTGGAAATCTCCTAATAGAAAGGCCACGTTTCCTATCTGGAGCTCGTCAGAATTGCCAATGGAAAAGGGGAAGGGGGTTAATTCTCTGTTTGTCCTCAGTATGGCGAAATCCCTTTCGTCATCTAAGTAGATTCGTTTAGCCACTACCCGAGTTCCATCTTTCTCGATGATGAAGGATTTTTCCTCAACTTTCGCGCTTTCAGTAATGGGGACCTCCACAACGCCGAAGGGTGTGAGGACGTGAAAGGAATCAGCCCTGACCACGTGTCTCACAGTGAGGAGGGTATGCTTATCCAGAGCGGTTGCCAGCCCGGCCGCCCTGGTCGTGTGAACGTCACCTTCAAAGGTAAACCGAGTTACCGTTTCGATTCGGTGAATGCTTTTGAGAACGGTCACGAGCTCATTTTTGGCTGGATCAAGGTAAATCGGGGAGTTATCGTATCGTCGGTCAAGGGCCCCTTTCCAGACCGGACTGCAGCCAAATAGAAAAATAATTGTAATGATCAGGGGTAATTTGGCCAAGAGGACGAGGTGAAAATAACCCTTGACATTTGGAAAAAACTTTCCCATAATTTTAATCAAGATGACCTCCTCTTCGTCTGGGAGGTATTATGAAGTTCACATCACTGGCATTATTTTCCCTGATTTTACTCTCCACATGGGTCCACGCTAAGATCCCCCATAATGTACTCCAATCGGCCCACCAGAAGATCCAGCAACTCCTGGCAGCGGAAGAATTTGGCACGATTCGTGACGTTTCGATTAGTGAGACTGAGAATGGCAAACTGACCGTTACCCTCACCGTTGATATCGGGGATCGCTGGGGAAAGGAGAGCCTCGCAAAAGAGGTTGCCAAAAAGACGATGCAGAAACTTTACCAATCGGGGCTTCCCATCTCCCAAGCCGTGGTCAAAATTTTTTCGGAGGACACCAGTCTGATTATCTTGGCGCTGGGGAAAAACCAGGCGGAAAAGATCCATTGGGATGAGATCAAAACCGGGGCGGACTTCATTGACCATCTGAAATCGAATTACTCCGGAAGCATCAGCGTTAAAGAGATCGAGGAGCGTTGTATCGTGGTTGAGCATCCCCGAACTTCCAGGCCATCCCCATTCCTTAGGGTCGAAAACTGACCTTCTCTCCTTAGATCCAGAAAAGCATATCCAGAATCTCAATTTCAAGCCCGCCATATTTCCTGCATTCATAAAGAGTATTCCACCTGCCTACCTGAAAACGACCTTGATCATAGCAAAAAACAGGGCTGGGGACAATGTCTTTTTGACAAGATTCACTTCTTCGACATCGTGTCTTATGTCCGTCCTACTCTGTTGGATTTTGCCTTGTTTTAATCAATGAGCTTCTATTTTGTAAAGCCTAACTCCCCAACCTAGCCATGGGATTTTATGCTTTACATTCTCTCGAATTTGTCCGATATTTGATCAGGGGTACTGCTTCAACTCCGCGGTGGAAAACAATTTTCTCCATACTCGGGAGGCGATATGATGAAGATCGGAGATAAAGTAAAATCCCTCATCGAAGGAGGTGAATTATTCTATGTCGGAACTTCCGATAAGAAGGGATGTGTCCATTTGGCCGTGGCAGAGGGTTTGAAGGTTACTGGTGATAGGCATGTTGCCTTTGAGGATTGGTTCTGTTATGAAACGTTGGAGAACCTCAAGGCCAACCCCCATATTACGATCGGAGTGGTTGATCCTCGAACAAAAAAAGGGTATCAAATGATCGGAGAGGTGGAGAGAGTAAACGTAGGCGCAATCCTGAATGGATTTGTCGGACAGAAGGAGGAGGAGTGGAGCCACTACCCTCAATCCAAATACCAGCTATACATTCGGGTGGACAGAATCTTTGAACTCAATATCGGACCCCACTCCGACGAAGAGATGACGTGATTAAATCGTACCATGCGAATGGAGGTTCAAGGGAGGAGGGAAGGAAAATGAAAGAACTATTGAAGAATTTCGTCGGCAAGACATTGAGGATTTATACCATCTCTGGAGTGGAATCCTATTTGTCTGTCCTTGACGAGGTCGGGGAGGATTATCTGGTCTTGAGGGGGGTTTTTAGCAAGGAGAAAACATACCTAGCAATCCAGTACATTGAGAGCTTTAAGGTACAAGCAAAAGGGGGTTAAAACTCGAAATCTGCAGCGTTTGAGCCCCGCTTCTCAACCTCTCTATCGGCTTCCTCAATGATCCTCTCACCCGCCTCTTGGAGATCCATTTGCAGGGCTTTCATAGGGAAAGTTCCTCATCGCGTGGCTGTGTACTTTGAAGCAATATCGCAGGTAAATTCAACGGCTTTTCGAGCACGGGAGGACCCATCTGCTGCAACGAGGATCTTTCTAATCATGAGCCTTTGTCCTCCTTTCCTGAATCCCCTCCTATTCTTTCACTCAAACCGCCCTCCTCCTAGCAATTTTATGGGGAAATGCCGCCCATTGTTCCAAGCCATCAAAAATCCCCTATATAAATTTTACCATTTCTCGAGTCCCTACCTCCGCATTCGACCAGTGTAGTTACTTAAATCCGAGGCCAGCTTATACCTTCACTCTAGAACAGATCGCATAGAGAAACCCCTGAATATTTTCTATAATTTTATTAAGGATAAACGGGAAATCCTCCTCAAGAGGTCTAACTACTCATATGGACCGAACTTTTGGAGAAGCTCTTCCGAGGGATGGCGACGACCTTAGTCACCTGGTGGGATTGACAAAAAAGCCGGGCCTAAACCCGGCTTCTTGGCCAAGGGGCAACGTACCGAGATGTTTTTCACCTCAGGCTCTGGCGCAGGAAAATCCAAATCCTTCTGAGTCGCTCTCTCTATTCTCCGTATGACTCCCCATTACTTCATATCCCTCTGGGCACTCATAGATTTGGCATCTTATATTTTTCGTCTCAGGCTGAGGGGTACAATGCATCTTTAAAGCGGTGGAAGACTGTTCCATACTGATGCAAGAAAACTCTTCAACTATCTGGTCTCCCATTTCCCTTCTTATATCCAAGAGCGCATACCCCTCAGGGCATTTATAGCATTCTGTAGTCTTTCTCATTTCGGTCACCTCCCTCTATGTGAGGCTTCATTTCTTCTCTTTACAAATATTATAAATCACTTGTGATTTTCTTTCAATGGAGGAATACATTCTCATAAATGGGGAGCAGCCCAAATTCTGCAAAGGGAAATGGCCAAGGTTTTTTCCCAGCTGCTTTGGATCACCCTCTCATAGATTAATCGCTTCTGCCGAGCTTAAATGGGGGAGGCAATGGTCTCCTATCTATGTCAACATTTCCTCAATCCCTGTTTCCCATGAGAGAGGCGGGTCTGGCTTTCCGGCATACCCCCTTTGGACACAGGCATTCCCTCCCCTTTTAGCTTTGTATCCTACGCGGCCTATTCAATACTCACTATGAGAAACTCGCATTGCGAGGCGGTATAAACGGAATTTCTGATTATGCCTCGCCTTACGTCAACTTTGATGTGTCCCTTCTAAAAGCAAGGGTAATGAGCCAATCTGCAATGATCTGGAATCTGGTTTTATACCGGGGGAGCATTGCCAGTTTAAATAATTTCCATAGGATCCAGGCAATAAATCCCTTAAAATGCCACCCATAAACTTCGCTCACCCCAAACATAAATCCCAAGGAGGCCATGTCACCACGGTAATGAAATTGAAAAGGTGGAATTTCCCTTTCTTGAATTCGAAGCAGAAGGCTTTTAGCTACATACCTTGCTTCCTGGACAGCGACGGAGGCCGTGGGGGGTAATGAGTCCCCATTATGGCTAACATGTGAACCATCTCCGATGGCAAAAATCCCTGGATGACCTAGGATTTCAAGCTGATCATTGACCATGATACGGCCGCTCGGGTCTCGCTTCACGTCGGGTTTTAGGGAAAGGTCACGAGCCTTCACTCCCCCTGCCCAGACCAATATCCCGATCGGTATCTCCGTTCCATCCTTTAGGCCAATCGAATCCTCATTCGCCCATTGGATCGGAGAGTCTAATAGAATCTCAATCCCCATCCGTTTCAATCTTTCGGTGGCGACATGGGAAAGGTAATGAGGAAATGATGGCAGGATTTTGTCCATGGCTTCGATAAGGAGAATCCGAACCTCAGATCGTCTGATTTCAGGATAATCTTTATCGAGGATGAGGTTGATAAACTGGGCAATTTCAGTCACCACTTCGACACCTGTACATCCGCCACCGGCCACGACAATGGTCAGAAGTTTTTTCCTTTTCCGGCTGTCTTCTTCAATAGCCCCTTTCTCTAAGATACTGACAAGGTTGTTTCTCAATCGAATCGCGTCTTCGATTGCTTTAAATGGGATGCAATTCTCGCGAATACCAGGAATGGAATAGAAATTCGATTCGCTCCCCTGCGAAAGGACAAGGTAATCAAAGGTGAAGACCCCTGAAGGAGTTTCAAATGCCTTCCGGTTGAGGTCCACCCTGTTCACTTCTTCACAGCGAATGTGAATCTGGCGAGGGTTAATGATTTCGCGGATGGGAATAACTACATGCCTCGCATTAACTGTTCCCGTAGCCATCTCATGCAGGACCGGAGTATAGAGGAGGTAATTCTTCTTTTCGAAGAGTGTGATGTCGATTCCTTTCTCCAAATATTTTTTGACGTAAAATACCGTATACAAACCGGCAAATCCCCCTCCAAGAATTCCAATTTTTCTTCTCGATTCCATTTATGACGTCTATCTCATCAATAGACTATGACGCAGAAAGGTCACTATGTGAAATGATATTCCTGGGCAATGGAACTTCCCCCAGACACGGGGCACCAGCATCCTTTGTAGACCAAGATACGAGCCCAGAGGTCTTGAGTCCTCCCAGACTCCCAGCGTAAGGGATGGCCTCTAAAGCCCCCCTTCACTCAATATATCGCAAAAAAACATCCTGAAAACAAAAACAGAGGCAGCCATCTACTATAAGTTTAAATGTAATCCCGACCCATTTCAATGCGATGTTTCTTCTTATCTATCTATGCACAAATGGAATGAAGCGGACGGTCGACAAGTCTTCCTGACCGGGAGATGAAGTCTGGAGAGCGACGCACCGTCATGCTCGTCTAACTCTCGGTTATGATATAATTTAATTGAAGGTCACCTGAAAATTCATTGGTTCACCGGCTGAATTCATTCGGCTTTTAGACGAACGGGAAAATGCCAGCGGGAATTTAGAGCAACAACCTGGGGATTTCATGATGCACGAGACTGGTTTAGTGACAAGGATACAAGAGACCGGCTTCGCCTCGGTCACGCCCCT
>CBDUXJ010000043.1:0-12411 GCA_965371165.1 uncultured Syntrophobacterales bacterium
GGATCTTTTTTCTTTGCCGTCTGATTCCGACTTTTTACGAAATGATCAACTTTAGAATGGTCGAAAAAATATTTTGAGCTGCGAAGAGCGACCTTTTCAGAGATCTCCGCGCTTCTTGTTGACAGGAAAAAGCTCAATGGATTAAAATAAGAGGTCATATTTACCTTGAATTTACAGGAGAGCCCGCGATGGGCAAGGTTCTAATAACCGGAGGAGCCGGTTACATTGGCAGCCATGTCGTAAAACGGCTTTTCGAAAAGGGGATGGAGACCATCGTTCTCGACAACCTGCAAACGGGGCATCGGGAAGCCGTCGTTGCGGGAACATGTATCCAAGGCGATATCGGTGACGAACGAATCCTCCAAGAGATCTTTGCCGGCCATGAAATCGATTCGGTCATCCATATGGCCGCCGACTGCCTCGTAGGCGACTCGACTAAAGCTCCACTGAAGTACTTCAAGAATAACGTCAATAAGGGCTCAAAGCTTTTGGGTGAAATGCTCGAGCATAAGGTGAATAAGATGGTATTCTCCTCTTCGGCTGCCGTGTACGGGAATCCTCCTCGAGTTCCCATTCAGGAAGATTCTTCGGCGCTCCCAATAAATCCATATGGGGAGACTAAGCTCATCTACGAGAAAATCCTCGAGAGCTGTAAGGTAGCCCATGGCCTCCAATACATTTCCCTGAGGTATTTTAACGCCGCTGGGGCAGATCCTGATGGCCTCATAGGCGAGGATCATCATCCGGAGACCCACCTTATCCCCACTGTGCTGAAGGCTCTACTGAGAAAAGGACGCAAGGTCCCTATTTTCGGCACGGATTATGACACTCCCGATGGAACCTGTATTCGGGATTATATCCATATCGTAGACATCGCCGATGCTCATATCCTGGCCCTCGAGGCCTTACATGCAGGTGAGGGGTGCGATATTTTTAACCTGGGAAATGGAAACGGCTTCTCCGTCCAGCAGATCATCCAAGTGGCTTCTCAGGTGACGGGAAGGACGATACCCGTCAGGGAGTCTCAACGGAGGCCTGGAGACCCACCAGTCTTGATTGCGTCCTCCGAAAAGATCCGGAGAAGGTTGGGATGGAATCCCCAGTATGGAAAATTGGAGGAGATTATCGAGACCGCATGGCGTTGGCATCGAACGCACCCGCTTGGATTCAGATCCAGTTCATTCAAGAAGAAGGGGGTGGGAGGGTGGACTTGAGGATGCGCCTTCTACAAATCATTAGGGAGAAATCCTATGAAAAGGGGGAAATCACACTAACCTCGGGGAGAAAGAGCCACTTTTATGTTGATGGAAAACAGACTACCTTGGATTCGGAAGGTGGGTATTTGGTGGGAAAGCTCTTTCATGAGATGATCAAAAGATCAAAAATCCCCGTCGAAGCCGTGGGAGGGCCCACATTGGGCGCAGATCCTATTGTGACCGCCATATCCATTGTCAGCTACTTGGAGGGTGTTCCGATCCCGGCCTTCATCATCCGAAAAGAGCCCAAAAAGCATGGAAAGGCCTTGTGGATAGAAGGGGACAAAAACCTAAAGCCGGGAACCAATGTAGCCGTCGTTGAAGATGTGGTGACCACGGGGGGATCCATCTTGAGGGCTATTGAGATTGCGAAGGCCCAAGGATTGCAGGTAGTCCAGGTGCTGGCCCTAGTCGATCGGGAGGAAGGGGGAAGGGAAAATCTGGCTAAAGAGGGGCACATCATCGAGTCAATCTTTACCAAAAGCGATATCGTATGAAATATCCCATCCAGGGAATCCATTGATTGGGAGGTGAAGATGTACAAGGCCAGGATCAAGAAAGAAAAAATCCTCGTTAAAATTCAAACCCTTCAAAACAGGATTGAGGGAAACGTCTATCTCCTGCCGAATACCCGCATCACGGACACGCTCAATCAGGAAACTTGCCATTTCATCCCCGTCACCGAAGCCAAAATCTATTCCCTCAAGTCCGGAGACTTGGTCGACGAGGCGGAATTCGTGGCCATCAACAAAAATCAAGTGGTCTTAATCCTGGAAAAACGATGACACCTTTCCCCTCACCTTCAGGCGAATTTACCCTTATGAAACCCTATCAAATCGAGGGATGAAACTTAATCCCCTTTGAAGGGGGGATGAGGCAAAAGGGGAAAGAATTCAGACATTGAACCTAAAGTGGATGATATCTCCGTCCTGAACTATATACTCCCTCCCCTCCGACCGAAGGAGGCCTTTCTCCCTGACCACATGTTCTGAACCACACCGGATGAAATCCTCGAAAGAAACTACCTCTGCCCGTATAAACCCCCTTTCCATATCTGAATGAATCTTCCCCGCGGCCTTGGGCGATTGTGTACCTTTTACCACCGTCCATGCCCTCAATTCATCGCTGACGGTGGTGAAAAAGGTGATCAGGTTCAGAACCTCATAGCCTACAGTGATCAGTTGGTCAAGGCCCGAGGTCTCGAGGCCCAAACTCTCCCGAAACGCATCCCGATCTCCCACGTCCAGTTGAGCGATTTCAGATTCCAAATCCCCGCAAATAACAACCACCCGGCTTCCCTGCTTCTCGGCGAAGTCCCTCACCTCCTGAACATAGTGACCATCTCCCTTGAGCTGGGCTTCATCCACATTGGCCACATAGAAAATTGGCTTAGCCATGAGAAGGTAGAGGTCGTCGAAGATGGCCTTCCTCTTACCCTCAAATCTCAGGCCAATGGCCTTTTCCTCCCGGTTGAGAACCTCCAAAACCTCCCCATAAACCTCCAATTCCTCCGCCTCTCTTTTACCACCGACTTTTGCTAACCTCCCCACTTTAGCCATGCGTTTCTCCAAAACCTGGAGGTCGCCCAATATGAGCTCCGTCTCCACCACCTCGATATCCCTTTTAGGGCTGATGGAACCATATTCATGGGAGACATTTTCGTTGTCGAAACACCTGACAATATGGGCTATTGCGTCTACATTGCGGATGTGACCAAGGAACTGGTTTCCCAGACCCTCCCCTTTGCTGGCCCCCTTCACCAATCCAGCAATATCGAGGAATTCCAATGTCGTCGGGATCACCTTTTTGGGATGGATGAGATTGGCAATTTGGTTCAGTCGTTCGTCCGGAACGGGAACGACACCAACATTGGGCTCGATGGTTGTGAACCGATACGCCGCCACTTCAGCTCCCGCAAAGGTCAACCCATTGAAGATGGTGGACTTCCCCACATTGGGTAGCCCAACAGTGCCACATCTAAACCCCATTCGCACCCCCTTCAGCCCTATTAGGAGTATTTTTGTAACCTGATCATATAGGAACTCAGGAAGTTCCAGATGTAAACATATTGTTTTCAAACAGATATTATAATATAATCCACATCAGTGCGAAACATAAATGTGGGGAAAAAGAATATCAAAGGGTATCGGGTATCCATCTGGCCAAGGCAGAGAGGAAGCGGATGAGAAAGGCAAACAGGATGATGCTCGAAATGGCCTGCTCTATTGCTAAGCGAACAAAAGCAAAGGCCATTTTGGTCTACGTCGATGTTGTAGAGGATTACGAGGCCCTCAGCAAGATGACTCAATCCGCCAAGACCGATGTCATCGCTGTGGCCAAAGACGAATCCACCTATCAAGAGGCTTTGCCCATCATGAAGAACCTCTTGAAAGTTCCCCCAATCGAACTGAGCCGTACCAGTCAGATAAAGGTCGCCGTCATAGAAGGCCTCTCCTCTGGGATCATTCAGAGGGGGGATAAACTGGTGTGCCTATCGGGAATCTCCAGGTTCGGCGTTCTCGATACCCTCATCATCTTGGAGATAGGAAAGGAACTCGAGATATTATCCACAACGGACCTCCCCGTCGTTTCCGAGGTCGTCAAACCCGAGGTATTCGACAGGATGCTCGGAATCGCCCTTGAGCTCTCTACCGAGGGGAGGGAGGGCAAACCCGTAGGTTCCATTTTCGTATTGGGGGATCACGAGGAGGTCCTTAGGTTCTCCCACCAGATGGTCATCAATCCGTTCAAGGGCTATCCTGAAGAGGAGAGAAACATCCTCGATCCGAAGCTTAAGGATACTATTAAGGAGTTTTCAACCATCGATGGCGCATTCATCATCAGGGAGGACGGGGTAATCCTGGCCGCGGGAAGGCATCTCGATGCCTCCGGGGAAAGAATTGACATGCCCATGGGTCTGGGCAGCCGCCATCTGGCTGCGGCGGGGATTACCAATGTAACTCGGGCCATCGCCCTCGTCATCTCCGAATCCACCGGTGGGCTGAGGATCTTTAACAACGGCAAACTGTTCATGGAGATCGAACGGGGCGAGTAAACCCACCGAAATCACAAGAGCCCAGGAAATTTCGCTAAGACCGGCGCGAATACCAGCGCAATGATTGACATGAGTTTAATCATGATATTCAGGGAAGGCCCCGAGGTATCCTTCATTGGATCTCCAACGGTATCGCCCACAACCCCTGCCTTGTGAGCCTCAGAACCTTTGCCCCCGAAATTTCCTTTCTCTATCCACTTTTTCGCATTGTCCCAAGACCCCCCCGCATTCGCCATGGTAATAGCCAGTATGAACCCACTAGCGATGGCGCCCACCAGAAAACCACCAAGGGCCAGCGGGCCAAGGATAAACCCGATGATAATAGGGGCAACCACGGTCATCAATCCCGGGGCCAACATCTCCTTCAGGGCTGCCTTCGTACAGATATCAACACACTTCCCGTACTCGGGCTTCGCCTTTCCCTCCATCAACCCCGCAATTTCGCTAAATTGCCGGCGAACCTCGTTGATGATGGAAAAGGAAGTCCGACCGACGGCCGTCAGCGTCATGGCGCAGAAAATGGCGGGCAACATGGCCCCGATGAAAAGCCCCACGATCACCCTGGGATCCAAAAGGCTGATCTCGGACACCTCGATTCCCGCGGTTTTGGCATAGGATAACATTAAGGCAAGGGCCGTCAGTGCCGCCGCACCGATGGCAAATCCTTTACCCGTTGCCGCCGTCGTATTTCCCAGCGAATCCAGGGCATCGGTTCGTTCCCTGATCTCCGCTGGAAGCCCAGACATTTCAACGATCCCCCCCGAGTTGTCGGCCACCGGCCCATAGGCATCGGTGGCCAGGGTAATTCCCAACGTGGAAAGCATTCCAATGCCAGCAATGGCCACACCGTAAACATCCGCAAAACGGTGGGCAACCATGATGGCGATTCCCACCAGAATGATGGGGGCGAAAGTACTCATAAGGCCGTTGGCAAACCCCCTCACCACCGTTGTCCCAGCTCCCGTTAATGAGGCCTCCGAGACATGCCGAGTCGGGGAATAGGCGTAGGAGGTATAGTAGTTGGTACTCTCCCCAATCAGGACTCCGGTAACTAATCCGGCGAGGATGGCATAGAAGATTCCCGGATCGGCCTTGAGCACATAGACAGCCAGGTACGCGAAGAGGGCCGTGAGGATGGAAGCCGAGAAGGTGCCCCGACGAAGCGCCGTAAGCAGGGCTTTCATTTCCGGCTTATCCCCCACTCGGACTAGGAAGGCCCCGATGATGGATGCGACGATTCCCCCCGAAGCCACCAGCATTGGCAGATACCATGCCGCTCTTTCATCTGGAACCAAAGGGATTCCGCCTTTGATGCTGGGCAGCATAGCAACCATGGCCAGGGTGATGGTTGCGATGATGGAGTCGACATAGGACTCGAAGAGATCAGCTCCCATTCCGGCCACATCCCCCACATTATCGCCCACAAAATCAGCTATAACGGCAGCATTTCTCGGGTCATCCTCGGGGATTCCCTTTTCCACCTTTCCCACTAAGTCCGCCCCCACATCGGCCGCCTTGGTATAAATCCCCCCCCCCACCCTGGCGAAGATAGCAACTGAGGAGGCCCCGAACCCGAAGCCTGGTAGAATGGTCATAAAATCCGGTCGATCTCCGAAGAGGAAGTAAAGGGCGCTGAGGCCGAGGATGCCGATGCTAACGACACACATCCCCATTACGCCTCCACTTCGGAAGGAGACACGAAGCCCATGGTTCAGGCTCCTTTGGGCGGCAGCGGCTGTGCGAGCGTTAGAGCGGACGGCTATATTCATCCCGATGTACCCCGCAAGGGCCGAGCAAATAGCTCCGAAGACAAAGGAGAGGGAAACCAACCAACCCAGAAGGGGAATGAAACCTAAGATTAAGAACACAACCACCACAAAAAGGGCCAGAATTCGATACTCCCGTCCCAAAAAGGCCGTTGCCCCTTCCTGGATGGCAGTGGAAATTTCCCTCATCTTCTCCGACCCCTCATCGTTCTTCAAGACGTAGAGGGCGAGAAAGAGCGCGAAGATCAACCCCAAGATCCCCGAGAAGACCGCAACATACATCGCATCCATAACAACACTCCTTCCTGTTAATTTTTTCACAAAAAAAGGCTAATTGAATCGGGACATGGCTACTTGAACCCCTTCACAGATAAGCGTTTCCACCGATTCGGCGGCACGGCCAATGGTTTCCCTCAGGAATATTCTCTCATCATCGCTAAAGGGTTCCAAGACGTAATCGCTGAGATCGATATATCCCATGGGCCTTCCAATTCCGATCTTGACTCGGGTAAATCCCGAACCCCCCAAGAAGTCTTGGATTGACTCGATCCCCTTATGACCCCCGTGTCCGCCACCTTGTCTGATCTTTATCCGTCCGAAATCGATATCCACATCATCGTGAATCACGATCAGATCCTTCTCCTCTAAATCGAAGACCTTCATGATGCGGCCCACTGCTAATCCGCTCAGGTTCATAAAGGTCAATGGTTTTGCCAAAATGGCCTCGTGTTCCTTGATCAGTCCCCTGCCGAAACGGGTTTTATATCTCCTCTTCTCCAGACCGATTCCAGTTCTCCCTGCCAATTCATCGATGACAAAAAAACCCGTATTATGTCGGGTGAACCGATATTTCCTCCCTGGGTTTCCCAAACCAATGATCAAATTCACCAAAAGACCTGCTATTTTTTACCTTTCCGCTCGCCCTCAGCCTCAACCTCTCCCTCAACTTCTTTGGCCTCCTCGGCCTCGGCTACCTCTTCCTCGACCTCCTCCTCAACAACCACCTTCTCTACCGTAGGTGCTACGACGGTGGCAAGGGTAGTAGCGGCATCGACCAAGACCTTTCCCTTCTCTAGCCCGACATCGCCGATATGGATGGTATCCCCTATGTTCAGGTGAGAGACATCAACATCTATGCTTTGCGGAATATCCGCGGGGAGACATTCCACGGTAATCTCCCTCGTTATCTGTTCGAGGACCCCCCCCATCTTGACCCCTTCGGGCTTCCCCACAAGAACGATGGGTACCTCCACGCTGATCTCCTCGTCCATCACTACTTCGAAAAGATCGGCATGGATGCATTGATCCTTAATGGGGTCGAGCTGCAAATCCCTAACCACTACCACCTTCTGAGCCGCCTTCTTTCCGTCTTGAATCATCAGATCAATGAGTACATTCTCTCCCATGTGAATGGTTTTCATCAATTCCTTGGGGTCTAAAGTAAGAGGAACCGCGTCCGTCCTGGGGCCATAACAAATGGCTGGTACCAGTCCCTTCTGACGTAGCTTTTTTGATGCTTCCTTTCCCAATTTGGTTCGTAATTTTGCCAGTAGCTTCGGTCTGGGCATCCTTTCCTCCTTCAGATTCCTAAACGAAAAGCGAGCTCACCGACTCATCCCGATGAATCCGCTTAATGGCCTCCCCCAATAAGGGAGCCACACTTAAGACCTTCAATTTCTTGCAGGAAACCGCTTCGCCCCTCAAGGGAATAGTGTCGGTGACGATGACCTCCTGCAAGGGGGATTCCATCAGCCTATCTATGGCTCGTCCCGAGAGAACTGGATGGGTGCAATAGGCATAAACATTTTCAACGCCTTCTTCCTTCAGGGCCAAGGCCGCGTTGGACAGGGTCCCCCCGGTATCGACCATGTCATCCAGGAGAATCGAGTCCTTCCCCCGCACATCACCAATAATGTACATCACCTCAGCCACATTAGGCATATCCCGCCGCTTATCGATAATCGCCAGGGCAACGTTCAACCTCTTCGCAAAAGCCCTAGCCCTCTCAACACCTCCCGCATCAGGGGATACGATCACCAGATCGCGTTGAAATCGCTCCTTCAGGTAGTCCAATAGGATTGGAGAAGCATAGAGGTGATCCACGGGTATGTTGAAGAAGCCTTGGATTTGACTGGCGTGGAGTTCTATCGTCAGAAGTCGCGAAGCCCCTGCCGTAGTGATGAGGTCGGCAACCAATTTGGCGCTAATGGAGGCCCTGGGAAAAACCTTCTTATCCTGCCTGGCATAACCGTAATAGGGAATAACCGCACTGATCCTCGAGGCTGAAGCCCTCTTCAAGGCGTCGATGAGTATCAAGAGCTCCATCAAGTGATCGTTCACGGGTGGACATGTGGATTGGACAACGAAGACGTCCATTCCCCTAACGCTTTCGTTGATCTCCACATTAATCTCCCCATCGCTAAATTTCTTAACCTGAGCCTTTCCCAAGGGAATGCCGAGGTGTTCACAGATCATGTGAGAGAGGGAAACATTGGAATTCCCCGTAAATACACGCAACTTATTGAAAGTGCCCAGTTCTCCTCCCGTATTAAACTCCATAAAGCCCCTCTGCCAACCCCACGAATGACCGCGGATGATGGGATCGCTAAACGTGAAAATGGTATTCTGCCGACGGAATTACTCCATTCTGCCAAGCTCCCGTTCGTACTCGGCCAGAATCTTGGACTCAATCATCTTCCTCGTTTCGTTATTCAAGGGATGGGCTGTATCCCTGAATGTACCGTCTTTTCTCTTCTTGCTCGGCATCGCAACAAATAGCCCGTTATTTCCCTTAATCACCTTCAAATCCCTTACCACGAAGCAATTATCGATGGTAATCGTTACATATGCCCTTAGCTTCTCTTCGTCAACGGGAAAGACCCTCACTTCTGTAACTTCCATGTTCGCCCCCTTTGCATTAAAATATCAAATGCATTTGGCCTGATAAACCGTCCACCTCCTTTCCCCGTATTTGGCATTCAATTTTCGATAAGCCCTTTCAGCCTCCTTGTTATGGGCGAAAAGCCCGAATACCGTCGGGCCGCTTCCCGTCATCAACGAGCCCACGGCACCTTGGGAAAGCAGTTCCACTTTAATTCCATCGATTGCAGGATATGCCGGAATGGTAATGCCCTCTAAGTCATTACGAAGGATACGAGTCACTTGGCCAATATCATTGAAAAACGGAGGAAGTTTAATATTAACAGGCCTTTTTGTCAACTTAAAATTTAATCCCTCATAGGCCCATCGGGTGGATACCTCCCAGCCTGGATTGACCAATACGAGCCAGATAGAGGGACGGATATCCAGCGGTTCGAGCCTTTCCCCAATACCGGTGGCCATTGCCGTCCTCTCAAGGATGAAAAAGGGAATATCGGCACCGATCCTTGCTCCTATCTCCATGAGTCGGTCTTTTGAAAAATTGAGCTTCAAGATCCTGTTCAACCCCATCAATGTGCTGGCCGCATTGCTGCTTCCACCGCCGAGACCCGATGAGATGGGAATTTGCTTATGGATATGGAGCTCCATCCCTATTCTGGCCTCCGTCTCTTCTAAGAGGAACGAGGCCGCTCGATAGGCGAGGTTCCGCTCGTCAACTGGGAGGCGAGGTGAATCGGTGATGACCGATATCCCCTCCTCTCCCTTTAAGGATATCCTCAGCCTATCGTATAGGCTTATCCTCTGCAATATTGTCCTAATCTCATGATATCCATCCTCGCGCCTCCTGAGGACTTCAAGCCTCAAGTTCACTTTCGCTGGGGAGAGAAGTTCGATAGAAGGGAAGGACACGTCTCCTCTTACCTCATTGTCCGGTTCTTCCTATGCGGTTTCCATTCTTTCCATCGAGTGAAAACACCGGAGGGATTTTGGGAAAGGAAATGTACGGCGTTTATTGGGATTCAGTTGGCCCTACCCTCACCTCCACTTTGGACCGCTCCATACCACGGGGCAGAATGGTGATCACACAAGCCCATCCTGGTTTGTTAAAGTTCAGTAGGGCATCATCCCTTTCAAAATTGCTCACTAACTTCCAGCCATGACTGACCATATTTTCCTTAAAGAAATTCGCTAACTCCGCCACATTTGCTTTTCCAACGTAAACCAAAATGCCCGTTTTAATCGCTTCAGATTCGTAGATGAATGATTCCTTCTTCTCAATTGCAAGGGAACGGGGGATGGGGACGTCTTCGAAACGATATATAGCGGCAGGTGTTGGGATCATTTCGCTTCTCTCGGATTCAGGTGTTTGGGCACATCCAATTACCGTTGCCAGCACCAAGATTCCCGCCAATACGAAATGCGAGCAACCCCTCGGATAAAACCTCACCTTCATCACTTTTAGCCAAGGACTCATCGTCGCACCCCCAATCAGGTTAATGGGAAAAAACTACTGAAATATTAAAATATATATAAGAAATTCCCGAATCTTTCAAGGCTTTTTTTGTTTATTGTCTTGCCTTAGGATGGCCAGGTTTCCTGAGAACACCGTTGTCATGGAAGGGGAAAATGTCGGGTGTGGGATCGCAATAAGGGGATTAATTATCGACCATTACGATGGCATGGACGGGACACTGGTCTTCACAGGCCCTGCATTCAATACATTCCTCGGCATCGATCGCTCCCGGCCTTTCACCTACCCATTGATATATTTCGCCCGGACAAATCTCAATGCAGTTGCCGCAGCTATTGCAGGCCTCTCGATCGAGTTCGGGACGCATGAAATCCCTCTTCCCTAAAAGGGGTGAAAAAAGGGTAAACCGATGATCCCTCTGTTTCTCTCTAGTCGTTCCACCGCAGGGCTAAATGGATTCTACCCCTTTTACTTCGGGCACATCTTGTTTTAACGCCCGTTCTACGCCCTGCTTAAGGGTCATCTGTGACATCGGGCAGCCGCCGCACGCGCCGGTGAGCTTGACCTTCACAACTCCATCTTGGATATCGATCAACTCGATATCGCCCCCGTCGGCTTGTAAGGCCGGCCTAATTTTCTGTAAGGCCTTTTCCACGCTTTCCCTCATCTTCCTTCCTCCTTGTGTTCGTGTTCAGCCTTCCCTCTCCTTGCCTATGCCAAATCGACCGGAGTTTTCTTCTCTAAAACATCCAACACCCTCTTTCATAAATATATCCAGGCAAGGGGGCGGACTTCAAGAGTCCCCCTTCTCTTCCAGGTACTTCTCCACCGCGAAGGCAGCCGTAGCCCCGTCCCCCACAGCTGTAGCCACTTGCCTCAGCAATTTTTTTCTCGCATCTCCCGCTGCAAAGATACCATCCACCGATGTTTGGAGGTTCTCCTCGTCTACGAGGATATATCCACTTTCATCCAATTCCACCACGCCATTGAGAAATGCGGTCTTCGGCGTAATACCGATGAACATGAAGACGCCCTCCGTCGGAACATCCTTCACCTCACCCGAGGTAACGTTTTTCACGAGGACGCTCTCCACGGTTTGATTTCCCCTAATCTCCTCGACAACGGAATTCCAGAGAAAATTGATCTTGGGGCTGGCAAAGGCCCTCTCCTGATAGATCTTGGTGGCCCTCAAAGCGTCCCTACGATGGATAATGGTGATTTCATTGGCGAATTTGGTCAAAAAGAGTGCCTCGGTCAATGCGGAATCCCCGCCTCCCACGACCACGATCTTGCTGTCCTTGAAGAATGCCCCATCGCAGGTCGCGCAGTAAGAGACCCCGCGCCCCGTAAATTCGGCTTCCCCGGGGATGCCCAGTTTCCGGTATTCAGTTCCCGTGCAGATGATGACAGCCTCGGCCTGGTACTGTTTCTCCCCCGTCTTAACTAATTTTTGACCTACAGCCACCTCGAGGCCGATTACCTCCCCAGTTTCCACCGTGAGCCCAAACCCCTTGGCCTGCTCATCCATGAAGGTGGTTAACTCTGCCCCGGTAATTTGGGAAAAACCGGGGTAATTCTCGATAATATCAGTGGTCACCATCTGGCCTCCCACGATCACCGCCTCTAAAAGAAGAGCCTTGAGTCTTGCCCTGGATACATAGAGCCCTGCCGTTAAGCCGGCGGGTCCCCCCCCGATGATGACAACATCATACGTCTTTCCTCCGTGAATGTTTCCAGACTGGTTTCCGGTTCGGTTCATCCCTCCCCACTTCCCCCGTGCCGTCTCGATGGGCGACAGAAGAATATATATGGCATTTCTCAGCCCATGTCAAATGGAATGCCGCCGCAGTTTCCTGAGTGCTCCACCATCTCCACCTACTTCCTAATCGTTAAATTGCCAAATCTTCAATCTTAATTTTCAATTCTCAATTCTTGATGATTTCGTAAAAAGTCGGAATCAGACGGCAAAGAAAAAAGATCCAG
>CBDUXJ010000044.1:0-12379 GCA_965371165.1 uncultured Syntrophobacterales bacterium
GCGCCTTGCATCTGGATCTTTTTTCTTTGCCGTCTGATTCCGACTTTTTACGAGATCATCAACGTTGATCCTCATGGTAACAAAGTTGAAAGCCACTCTCTGGATTATATCTCAGGTAGGAGAAGGAGGTCATCCAATCACCCACGTTGAAATAGAACTTCTCCCTCCCATCAATCCTCTCTACAACCTTCTCGGGGGAATGGGAGTGCCCGAGTATGACGATGTCGATCCCCTCTCGAAATTTATGCATGGCGAAGGTTCTGAATATGGGGATATGGCCCGGTAACTGCTCGTGGTTCTTTCGGCGACTTCTTGCGCTCAGCTTTTTTGCTATCTTCTTGGATAGCCCCGGCCCACCCCACTGTATCAGGGCATAGCTAAACCGATTCTTCACGGTTCTTCGAAATAGGCGGTATCCATAATCGCGGGGGTTCACCCGATCTCCATGAGCAATGTATACCCTTTTCCCGCCCAGGGTTTCCTCCATCTCATCGGAATATACCTCCGCTCCTAAATCTTCTTCGAAAAAGGACCCAAGGCAGAAGTCGTGGTTTCCCTCAACGTATTTAATCCTCACTCCTCGATGGCTTAAGGACTTCAACTTCTCTAAGATGGGCGCGTACTCCTTGTAGATATGTCCCTCGAAGCCAAACCAAAACTCAAAGAGATCCCCCAACAGGACGAGGGTATCCAAGTTCTCCCTTTCCATCTCCAAGAACCGTATGAGCCTATCCTGGTCATCCCGGTTTTCCCCCGTGAAATGGGCATCGGATAGAAAAATCCAGTCTTTTCCCGTACTTTGGGTGACGCTACCCTTGGCCACCATTCCCCTTCTACCTTCCCACACCGCAGTACTGAAAGCCAGCCTCCCTCATTTTCCCAGGGTCATAAACGTTCCTCAGGTCCACAAATATCGGGGCCTTCATCAATTTCTTGAGTCGATCTAGATCCAACTTCCTGAATTGGTTCCATTCCGTGAGCAAGACCAGGACATCGCATCCCTCGGCTACCTCATATGGATCGGCACAATAGTGAATATCCCGCAAGATGGCCTTGGCCTCATCCATAGCTGCAGGGTCATAGGCCTTAATCTTTGCCCCCTCGGCTTGAAGCCCCTGAATGATAATGATAGAAGAGGATTCCCTGATATCACTGGTATTGGGTTTAAAGGATAATCCCAATATCCCGATGGTCTTCCCCCCTAACTCCCCGACCATCCCCCTGATCTTCTCCACCATCCTCAACCGTTGCTCCTCGTTGGCCTTTATCACCGAATCCACCAGCTTAAGATCACACCCTCTTTGACGCCCGATATTCAATAGGGCTAAGGTATCCTTGGGAAAACAAGACCCGCCATACCCCGGGCCGGGATGGAGGAACTTCCGCCCGATGCGTCCGTCCAACCCCATGGCCCTTGCTACGAAGTGAACGTCAGCCCCCACCTTCTCGCAGAGAGTAGCCATCTCGTTGATGAAGGTTATCTTCGTTGCCAAAAAGGCATTGGCCGCGTACTTGATCAGCTCCGCCGTCTCCAGGTTCGTAATAACGAAAGGGGTTTCATTCAGGTAGAGGGCTGAATAGATATCCATCATAATGGCAATGGCCTGTTCACTTTCGGCGCCGATGGTCACCCTATCCGGACGCATAAAGTCCTCTATGGCCGAGCCCTCCCTCTGAAATTCAGGATTGGAAACTACATCGAAATTGCAGGCCTCAGGCCTTTTTTCCCGAATGATGGCCTTTATCTGTTGGCACGTCCCAACGGGAACAGTACTCTTTACCACAACCACCTTGTACCCATTCATATGCTTGGCGATTTCCTCAGCGACCTCTTCCACATACCGTAAATCCACCGTCCCATCGTCATTGGCCGGGGTTCCCACCGCGATAAAAATTACCAAACTCGATTGGACCCCCTCCTTGATTTCGGTACTGAATCTGAGAAGACCTTGGGCCACGTTTTTCTCGACCAAGTTTCCAAGACCCGGTTCATAAAACGGTATCTTTCCCTTGTTCAACATGGCAATTTTCGAGGAGTCCGTATCGATGCAGATAATATTCATGCCGAATTCAGCAAGGCATGTCCCCGTCACCAATCCTACATAACCCGTTCCTACAATAGAAATGTTCATGTTTAACCCTCTCTTTTAAGGTAATCCCTCAGTGCCTCCCTCCATGGCCTCATCCGATACCCCGTCTCCCTTTCGAATTTCCCACGGTCTAAAACGGAGTTACGGGGTCTTTTGGCCACCCGGTTCAACTGGTCGGAGGAGATGGGGTGCACCGAAATGTTGCCTAGGCCCGACATCGCCAGAATCTCCCGGGCATACTCATACCAAGAACAGGTTTCCCCATTCGTTATGTGGTAAATTCCTTTACACCCTTTTTCCACGAGGGCGTAAATGGCCCGGCTTAAATCCACGGCATACGTCGGTGAGCCGACTTGATCGTTTACCACGGACAGACCCCCCTTTCCCCTGGCCAGCTTCAAAATAGTCTTCACGAAATTGTTTCCCCCTTTCCCGAATAACCAAGCCGTCCTGAGGATGACAAATTGGTCCACCAATGTGTTCACCCATCGCTCACCTTCCAGCTTCGACCGTCCATAGGTATTGATCGGGCACGTTAGATCCTCCTCGGAATAAGCTCCTGATTTGGTCCCATCGAAGACATAATCCGTGCTGATATAGACCATTTTCGACCCGAGCTCCCTGCACGCAGAGGCGACATTCTCCGTTCCTCCTCCATTGACGGAATGGGCCAATTCGAGGTGGGTTTCACATCCATCCACATCCGTATAAGCTGCGGCATGGATGACGATGTTCGGCCGAATCCGGATAATCGCATCCATGGCCTCCTCGGCCTTGGTAATATCGAAATCATCGATGTCTCGAGCGAAAACATCATACGTCTCCCTGAATACATCGGTCAGATCGAGGCCCAACATCCCCTTGGCTCCAGTGATGAGAACCCTTTCCATCTCCATAACCCGTGACTCCCCCGTACCATTCCCACCAGACCACATAAATATTTGTGCAGAGGAGAGAATACAAGCAAATTCCAAATCCTAATTTCTAAACCCTAAACAAATTCAAATGACCGAAGCCCTAAAGTGAAACCCTAAACGCAAAATACTAAACTCTAAACAAATACAAAGCACTAATGAATAAATGACCAAAACGTTTAGGTTTTAGATATTAGAATTTAGCATTTGGAGCGAAGCGACTTTAGGATTTATTCCTTGTTTAACTGCAGCACCGCAGCACTTAATAACTTAGCGCTCCCGGGAATCCGGGCAACATACCATTAAAGCCTGTGTCCGTACATCTCCTCGTAATAACTCAAGTATTCACCGCTCTTGATCTTCTCCCACCAGTTTTGGTGTTCCACATACCACCGCATGGTGAGGTCGATGCCCTCCTCGAAGGGATAGACGGTATCCCAACCCATCTCATTCCGAAGCTTTGCGGAGTCGATGGCATAGCGCCGGTCGTGTCCTGGACGGTCCTCGACGAATTTGATCAACGATTCCGGTTTATTCAGCCTCTTCAGGATTATTTTGACGATCTCTATGTTGGGAAGCTCGTTATTGGAACCGATGTTGTAAACTTCCCCCTCCCTACCCCTGTGCATGACCAGGGCGATGGCCCTGCAGTGGTCCTCCACATAGATCCAATCCCTGACGTTCATTCCATCCCCATAAACGGGAAGGGGTTTATCCTCCAAGGCGTTGCTGATCATTAGGGGAATCAATTTCTCCGGAAATTGGTAGGGGCCATAGTTATTGGAGCACCGGGTGATGATGGTGGCCAGGCCATAGGTTTTATGATAGGCCCTCACGAGTAAATCTGCCGCCGTCTTACTGGCCGAATAGGGGCTGTTGGGGGCGAGGGGAGAAGTCTCCTTGAAGGAACCCCTTGGGCCAAGGGAACCGTAGACCTCATCCGTAGAAATCTGGACGAATCGGAGTATCCCATATTTCCTTGCGGCCTCCAGCTGCACTTGTGTCCCGAGGACATTGGTCTCAATGAAGATCCGGGGGTCCTCTATGCTTCGATCCACGTGGGACTCAGCGGCGAAATTGATGATGGCATCGACCCCCTTTGAGACCAAGCCTTCGATCATATCCTTATCGGCAATATCGCCCCTGACGAACTCATAATTGGGGTAATCCGAAGTATCCGATAGGTTCTCCAGGTTGCCCGCATAGGTCAGTTTATCCACATTGATTATCTTGTAATCGTAGTTTCGTAACATATAGCGAACGAAATTACTCCCGATAAAACCACAACCTCCCGTCACCAATACGGTCCCGAAGTTAGGCTCCATGCTATCCTCTCTCGTACGTAAGACCCATCACATCATTGGGGGAATATCATTCCCCATGGCTAACCATCCTTCCTCTTCCAATCATAGGGAATGTCGTTATCGTGGGGGTGGATGCGATACTCATCGGGCTCCTCGTAATGGTAAACTTCTGTAGGGATGTTGATGGCAATTGATTCCTCCTGGCTGACACACATCCACCCGTGGTATACCTCTTTGGGGACCTGGACTAACAGAGGGTTGTGGTCTCCAATGTAGAATTCGTTAACCTCGCCCTTCGTTGGCGATCCCTCCCGCGGGTCATAAAGGGCCAATTTCAACATCCCCTTCAACACGGCGATGTTATCCGTTTGGATCTTATGAAAGTGCCACGCCTTTACAACCTGGGGGTAGGTAGTTGCTATATAAACCTGCCCGAATTGTTGAAACAGTTCATCATCGGCCCTCAGTATCTCCATGAGCCTTCCCCTCTCATCGGGGATTACCCTCAACCGCTTCGTCTTTACTCCTTCAATCATGGATCCCCCCGAAATAGGTCTTCAATTCCAAATGCCAAATGTCAAATTCCCTTTGCCGAGTGTCTATTCTCGGCTATATTTTATTGGCTCCCGTCTGTGCCACTAATTGGCTAGCCCTTAGAAGGGAGTCGAAGGTCCCTGCGTCCGTCCACCACCCGTCCAGTACCTCCCACGTCATCTCGCCCCTGTTGATGTACATGTTATTGGCATCGGTGATCTCCAATTCCCCCCTGTCCGACGGCTTTAGGGTCTTGATGATATCGAAGACCGTATTGTCATACATATAGATTCCGATGATGGCATACTTGGATTTGGGCGATTTGGGCTTTTCCTCTATTAGGACCACCCGATCTCCATCCAACTCGGGAACGCCGAACCTCTGGGGATCGGAAACCTCCTTGAGCATAATCTTGGCCCCTTGCTTTTGCCGCTCGAATGCCTCCACCGCGCCCCGGATATTTTTTTCTATGATATTATCCCCCAGGACTACGCAGATGTCTTCTTTGTCCGCAAAAAATTCAGCCAGGTTCAAGGCATCGGCTATGCCGCCTTGGCCCTCCTGGTAGGTGTAGTTAATATGTTTCAGCCCAAATTCCTTCCCGTTTCCGATCAACCTCAGGAAATCCCCCGCATCGTTCCCGCCTGTAACGATGAGGATGTCCTCGATGCCCGCATTAATCAAAGTTCTAATAGGGTAATAGATCATGGGCTTGTCGTAAACGGGCAGCAGATGCTTATTGGTTATCTTGGTCAAAGGCAGCAACCGCGTCCCTAGACCGCCGGCAAGAATGATTCCTTTCATGAGAACCATCTCCTCTTCTTTAAAAGATTGAAACGCCCCATTTGACCTATTTGAAACCTAACGAACCCAACCCCGTGAGGGTAACCTGGATCATGAATGTAATTTCATCCTCTTGGAGCCGGGTAAGCTCCCCGTCCCTGACCGTCAAAGGAGTGCGGTTTTTATCCTCCACGGAGAGTTGAATTCCCCAACATTTGGCACGAAATTCCAGCCCATAAACGGAGGTGAACCTCCTCTTTTCGAGTATATTGTAACTGTTACGATAGAAAAGGTCCAACCACTCCTGGAGCCTCACCCTTAAATTGACGTTGATGTTCTCCACCTCATTCCGGCTGAATCGATACTCCAAACCAAGGGCGTCCCCCCGTTTATCCGATAAACCCGTATAGACGTTGAAGCCCTCCAGATGACCCTCAGAGGTATTGTACCGGAGATCTCCCCGGATATCGATGTACGTTGAAGGGTTCGACACCAATTCCGCCTCAATATCGGAAAAATAACGACCCCGCCCGCTCCTCGGCTCTTCCCTGAAAGGCTCGCCAAAACTGTAGCTTTGAAAAACCGTAAACCTGAGCAGCTCACGATAGGTATGTCTACCAGGATCCTGCCGAATTCTTCCGCTCAGCGTATTGGTCAGTCCATAGGTGACGGCATTGGTATAGTCTATCCGGTCCGACTCATCGAAAAAGGGAAGGTCATCCTGGTCGACCCGGGGGATGTAGGTATAGGAGATCTCCGGTTCGATTTGATGCTTCCACCGTTCGAGACCCCACCATTTCCCCTCATATACCCTGCCCAAGATGGTCGAAGTGGAGACGGTAAAATCGGGTATCTCCCGGGTTTCAAAATCATCCACCATCCTATCGCCGGTGGATGGGTTTCTCGGACCATTGCTGGGGAGATAGAGGGTTTCCCTAAAACCCGCTTCGGGCTCGAGCCGAATGGCCTTCATCAACATCAGGGGAAAGGACAACCTTGGGTGAAGGTCCAGCCTATGCCCACGAAGTCCCTCCTCTCTCCAGAATCGGGTATACTCATTCCCCCAGAAAAAAAAGAGGGGAGTGCGGGGTAGCCCTTGTTTCAAAGCGACGAATTGGAGGATCGGAATTCTCTGGAGCGTCTCCCGGTGCGTGTCAACGGTTAAATCATCGATGTATGAAACCTCTCCCAACAGGTTGAACCGGGACCAATTTCGGCCGCCGAAGACCGTCGACTCGAGCTGGCTCATCGTCCTGGCATCGATCAGCGTTTCGCCGGGGATGTATTCGTCGAAGTCGACGACATAGGTATCATCGCTGATGACGGCCACGTTTGCCTTAGCATAAAAATCTCGGAACAGACCTTGTCGAGCCCTGAAAAACAACCCCCACCGTTCGTCATCTTCAACCTGGTCATCATTGTAATAAAAGGAGAACTCGCCGTCAGTATCTTTTCTCAGGGCATACCGAAATTCGATTCCCTCGTTCCATCCTCTCCCCCGATTATCTCCCAGGCGATCCAGGTAGAAAGTGGCGTCCATATTCTTGGCAATGGCCCAATAGAAGGCCGTGAACACCTCGGGCCCAAATGTACTGGAATTGCCAAATTTTGGGATCAGAAAGCCCGTCTGTCGTTCCCGCTTCGCGGGAAAGATCCCCGCGGGAATATACAGGACGGGAACCCCCCTGATATAAAAAACCGGACCCCTCGCTACGGCATACCCCTCCAGGGTGACATCCACCCGTTTTGCCTTGAATTTCCAATCGGGAGAGGTGATATCGCACGTGCTAAAGGATGCATCGTATACCCTGTACGTTCTCTCGCCGAGCTTTTCAGCCTTTTGCCCCGTGATATAGAAGTTGCCCTCTTTGGTGAACAGTGTCCCATTGATGATGGACCCCATCTGTGTCTGCAAATTCAATTCCAAACGATCACATTTCAAGAGGTCTCCCCCCTCCCTCAATACCACGTGGCCCGTTGCCACAACATCGTTGGTCATCTCGTTCAGCTCCACCCTGTCGGCCTGGAGGGTGAGGGCCCCTCGGGTGATTTCGACATTGCCATCGGCCACGAAAATCCCCTTTCCCCTGTCGTAGCTCAAGGTGTCAGACTTTATATGAACCGGCCCTTCAAGCCGTGGCATTAGCATTTCCCATTGCTGGGAGGGCGAAGAGGAGGGAAATAAGAAAAGGTAACAGAAGACCAAGACAACACAAAAAGAGAGGGCATATTTGGTCATCAGAACGAATTCAATTGTTGGCATCGAGGGATTGACCTTGAGACCTCGACAAATAGGCCTTGGCCTCTCCAATGGTGTAGAAGGACCCCGTTATGCAGATTAAATCCCTCTCCGTTGCCCAAGAGAGGAGATGCTGCACGGCTTCCCCCACATCCTCAACGATCTTTCCCCGTTTTTCAATACGCGTCACTTCATTGAGGAGCACCTGAGGAAGGGCAGCCCTCTCACATCGGGGTTTACAGAGAACGGTAATATCGGCCAAGGGCACGAGGGTGGATATGATCCTGCGATAATCCTTATCATTCAGGATCCCTAGGACCAACAGCAGCCGTTCGTAGGTGAACTCCTCCGAAAGGGCGTCTTTTAACCTCTTGGCCGCCCCGGGATTATGGGCACCATCCAATAAAACCGTCGGGGAGTCCATGACCACCTCCAACCTCCCTGACCATTGAACACCTCTCAACCCCTCATAGATGGCTTCATCCCCTACCCGATACCCGTTCTCCCCTATCATCTCAATGGCGCCCAAGGCAGTGGTGGCATTAATGATCTGATGTCTCCCCGCCAGGTTTAGCTCCAGGTTTGGAAGATTCAGTTTCCGCCCATGGTAATGAAATCGACGGGGACCCGCTTTTCCCCCCCGGAAGTCTCGGCCGACCCGAAACAGGGGGGCCTTCTTCTCGAGACAAACCCGCCTCAAGAGATCCAGGACCTTTGGTTGGGTAGCCGCCGTCACAACACCCCTTCCCTCTTTAATAATCCCCGCTTTCTCGTAGGCTACCTTTTCTAAGGTATCTCCCAAATAATCCCGATGGTCTAGGGAGATATTGGTAATGATGGCCAGAAGCGGATCGACCACGTTGGTCGAATCCAGCCTCCCCCCCAAACCTACCTCTAATATGGCCAGATCTGTCCGTTCCTCGACGAAATAGAGCATGGCCATTGCGGTGGTGAAATCGAAGAAGGTAAATGTCTCGGGAATCTCCCTTTCCCGTATTGCCCCTCGGATCTGCTCGGTCAAACAGACCACTTCCCCCTCCGTTATTTCTCGTCCATTGATTCTGATCCGTTCGGTGAAGGATATCAGATGAGGGGACGTATAGAGCCCAACTCGATATCCGCATCGGCTCAAGATCGTGTGGATCATGACGGCGGTGGATCCCTTTCCATTGGTGCCTCCGATATGGATCGTCTTCAGCTTTTCATGGGGGTTTCCGAGGGACTTCAAGATATTCCGAATATTGGCCAGGCCAAAAACGATTCCATGGCTCTCGAGGCCATAGAGATAATCCAGCGAGTCCCAGTATTCCCTCGACACCATTCCCCCACCACCGAGAACCCCCTTCAGGGGAAATTAAATCACCTTGTTCAGGGGATACTCGATGATCCCCACCGCCCCTCTCTTCTGGAGTTTGGGGATGATATCGCGAACGATCTCCTCCGAAATGATGGTCTCCACGGCGAACCAATCCGACTGATAGAGGTTGGAAATGGTGGGGGCTGTGATGCTAGGGAGGATCTCCACCACCTTTTTTAAATCCTCTTTGGAACAGTTCATCTTCAATCCCACCATAGTCTCCGCCCGGAGGGCCCCCTGTAATAGAAGGGAGATCTGTTCGGCCTTCTCCCTCTTCCATGGGTCCTGCCAAGATTGTTTGTTGGCGATCAATTGGGGGTATGTTTCCAAAAGTTCGTCCACAATCCGCAGTCCGTTGGCCCTTATGGTACTTCCCGTTTCCGTCACCTCAACAATGGCGTCTGCCAACCCCTCGATAACCTTTCCCTCTGTAGCACCCCACGAAAATTCCACATCGACGGGGATATTCCGTTCCGAGAAGAACTTTCGCGTGAAGTTGGTCAACTCCGTAAAGATCTTCTTCCCCTTCAGGTCCTCCAGCCTCGTTACCGGAGAATCCTCGGCGACCACTAACACCCACCTGGCGGGCTTCTGGCTCACCTTTGAATAGACCAAATCCCTCACCACCACCACGTCCGAACCGTTCTCCAATATCCAATCCCTTCCCGTAAGGCCCATATCAAGGGTCCCCATCTCGACGAACCTGGACATTTCCTGGGCCCTAACCAAGGTGCATTGGGCCTCCTCGTCGTTAATGGATGGGAAATAGCTTCTGTCACTTATCCCAATCTTCCATCCGGACTTCCTGAAAAGTTCGATGGTTCTGTTTTCCAAGCTTCCCTTAGGGATACCCACCTTTAGCCGTCTCACTTCTTGTATACCTCCCTCGGATCGAAAACTTTCTGGCCCACCACCTTCACCTTGCCATGGTGAACCATCCTGTAAAAGCAGCTCCGATACCCCGTATGACAAGCGCCACCTCCCCGCTGCTCCACCTTCAGGAGAAGGGCATCGCCGTCGCAGTCAATAAAAATCTCCCTCACAACCTGATAGTGACCAGAGGTTTCTCCCTTCATCCATAATTGATTCCGGGAACGGCTCCAGTAACAAGCCTTTCCCGTCTCGTTGGTTTTTTCCCAGGCCTCCCGATTCATATAAGCCACCATGAGTACCTCCCCGTTTCCGTAGTCCTGAACGACGACGGGAACGAAACCCCCGGATTTCTCGAAATCAATCCCTTCCAAGATGTACACCTCCACCCGTAAGCGAGCTCGATTCAGGACAGCATTTTCAACAACTCCAAGGCATTCCTCGCAGCGGATCCACCGTGGCAGTTATTGAAGAAGATCAAGGTCTTTGCTGTCTGGCCCTCAATCTCCCTTATGGGCTGTATAAAGGACCTAAGTTCCTCTTCGCTATAGAGGTAATCGTAGCGGACCGATGTCGGAACGTTAAACCAATTGGGATTTCTCCCATGAAGCCGGAAATACCCCAAGTCCGATGTCGCCTTTGGAATAAAGGACATCAGCTTGGGCAATTTGGGCTCATCGACGACGCAATAACCAACGCCAATGTTCTCCAGGAAGGAAAAAGTCGAATCCTTCAGCCAATACATATTTCTGAATTCCATCACCAGGGGAATCACCCCTAATCGTTCCCTAAAAGAGCGAAGATAGGCGAAGTTCTCCCTGTTGGGAAAGAAGGAATAGGGAAATTGGGCCAAAACAGAGCCCAGCTTACCCTCCTGAACCAGGGGTTGCAAAGAGTAAATAAATTTATCGAAAATCTCCCTGTTGTCAACTATCCCCTTGGTCTCTCTGTCACGGATTTCGTGGGTCATCCCCTTGAAGCACTTCACCACAAACTCAAAACCCTTGGAGGTCTTCTTGGACATACCGATGAAGCTATTGGGGGAAGGGAGGGTATAATAGGTAAAATTTACCTCCAATACCTTGAAACCCAGCTCCCCTTCATAATAGGTGAGCATCTCTCGGTCCTTGATATCCTCAGGGTATACCGTCCCTTTCCAATCCGGAAAGGAAAACCCACTCGTCCCAATCTTGATCATTAAAACCTCGTCCCCCAAAATGCCCAATAGAAACTAAAGCAAAATGGTGAAAATTGTCAAGGAAATACCTGAGCGTAATCTTTTGGAGAATTGGAATGATGGATTGTTGGAGTAGTGGAATAATGGGTTATCAAAATCGGAAACAACAGATTTTTTGTTTTTTTTCTTACCCGATCATTCCAGTATTCCATTATTCCAATATCCCAGTAGGATGTTCTAGCTGAGGCAAAGCCCCTGAATTCCCACATAATCAACAGGTTACAAGAATGCTTCCCAAAGAACTCAGGGGACTCCCCTGTCTCTGAGCATAATCTACCAGAAAAGGATCACTTCGGAAAAGGTCGTTGCCCTGATTCCCTGGAGTGAACATTAAAGAATCTTGGGTAACCATTCTTGGTGAAGCGAAACGTCCGCAAACCCAATGTTTGAGCCCGAAGGGCGAGTTTTGGGTTTGCAGTGAAGTGAACCCTAGAATGGTCCAAAATTCTTTCTAGTGAGCGAAAGGGAATTTGGGCAACAGACCGCAGAGCTTTGAAGCGAAGGGATAGGGGAATCTTCCAAAAACCCATATGACCCGCGACAAAGCCGCTACGAGAACCGTATAGGAAACCATGAGCCATTAATCTCAGGCTTACCCTTTAACCAGGGAAACGAAATGAACCAGAATTAGAGGAACGGGGTGTAGTCGGGGACGAGCTGCTTGAGTTTGCGCTTTATGGCGGGAGTGTCATACGTGCAGGCAATAGTGAGGAGTTCATCGATCTGGGCGTTGAGGCCCTTGAGGTCACAGGTGTCCCCACGGAGGACCAAGATCTTCTCGTGGGCGGTGGCCACGATCCCCTCCCCTTGGGTGACCAGCTCCTCGCAGAGCTTCTCGCCAGGACGGAGGCCTATGAACTCGATTGCGATGTCCTGGTCGGGTTCAAACCCATGGAGGCGGATTAAGTCCCGGGCCATGTCCACGATGCGCACGGGCTTGCCCATATCCAGGATGAAGATCTCACCACCCTCCCCCATGGCCCCAGCCTGGAGGATCAACTGAGCAGCCTCAGCGATACTCATGAAGTACCGGGTCACCTCTGGGTGGGTC
>CBDUXJ010000045.1:0-12359 GCA_965371165.1 uncultured Syntrophobacterales bacterium
CAGGGCCGTGAGCATGTCGAACGGCAGATGGACTTTTTACGAAGCCGTCATAATTGGCAAGAGAGACTTTTATGGCTGATGAACATCCTGTTGCGGTTATAACGGGTGGGGGTGCGGGTATCGGTAAGGCTTGTGCAATCCGTTTTGCTCACGAAGGCGCCCGCGTCGTGGTTGTGGACTGGACAGCTTCGGACGGCCAGGCGACGGTTGATTTGCTCAAGTCCTGCGGTGCTGAAGCGATCTTCTGTCATTCCGACGTATCACGAGAAGCAGATTGTGAGCGCTTTGCCCGTTCCGCTGTTGATGCGTTCGGCCGTATAGACGTGCTGGTTGCTAATGCAGGCATTCGGGTCTTTGGCACTATCTTGGAGTCCTCCGAAGAGGATTGGGATAGAATACTGGCCGTGAATTTAAAGGGAGTCAGCTTTTCCTGCAAGGCTGTTTTGCCCACCATGATAGAGCAGAAATCCGGTGCCATTGTGCTCATTGGCTCCACAACCGCACTGATCGGACGGACGAACATGCCCCTTTACGACGCCACGAAGTTCGGCGTCCTGAGCCTGACTCGCAGTCTTGCCGCAACGTATGGGCGAGACGGAATTCGTGTAAATGCCGTATGCCCGTCTAAAACTATGACCGATTTTCATATAAAAAGAGCCATGGCCGAAGGTGTTTCCCCCCAGGAACTGCGGGAACGGTTTAAGGGCTATGGCTTGCTCGGTAGAGCTGGCGAGCCGGAGGAAGTTGCAGCGACAGTATATTTTATGGCAAGTAAAGATGCCTCCTTCATTACGGGCCAATATCTCATGGTGGACGGTGGCTATTCGATCGGTGCTAAAACCCTTTGAATTCGAATTCCCGTTCTATGGATAGGGGCCTCGAGGTGAAGAAGATAAGGAGATGAACATCATCCTAGACTACAGTAACAATATGTTTTCATGGAAGAGTTATTCATCTGGATGGAAAAGGAGGGATGCCATGCCGCTTTACAAATGGGATGAAATCGAAGACACGCTCATCACGCCGAGCCGAACCCAGTCCAAGGGAAAGACGATCAGGGGTAAATACCTGTTGCTCCAACGGATTTTGCATCAAGAGGATCGTGGGGACGGATATGCAGGGGCGAGAACCCATTCTCACCCTGAAGAGCAGATTTTTATTGCCCTGAAGGGAACAATGAAGATCAGGGCTGGAGATAAGTGGTATACCATGGAGGAGGGAGATGTTTTCCTCATGCCGGCCAATACCGAGCATGAGGAAATCTGTGAGGGGGATTTCCTTTGGTTTAACATAAAGAGCAGAGTTCCCGGCCATAGCTGGTATGACGGCAGTTGGATCCCTGGTTCGGAAGAGGATTGGAAGAGGGCTAAGGCGATATTGGACGAAATGGATAAAAAGTACGAAGAGAAGACCCCGTGGAACGAGTAAACGTGGTGTTACCGGGGCGATAGAGCAGTCGTCGCACTTTCGGATTAGCCCCGAGCAACTCATGATTGACTAGAAGGAGGAAAAGACATGGCTACGGTTGTTAAAGGAAAGAATTTAGAGGCCGATTTGACGTACGAGCCCCCCTTGAACATCGGGTTTGGGATAAACACAGAGACCTGCCCGGATGCGGTGCTGACGATGGGCCGTACCATTATCCCCCCAGGTGGTAGGAATCAACGGCACTACCACGTAAATACCGCTGCTGGGATGTACATAATGAAAGGCAGGCTTCGCATGTTCATAGGGCCTGATATCGACGTGAAAGAAGTAGTTGCTGAGGAGGGCGATTTTGTCTTCGCCCCTAGAGGTGAAATACACGGTCTTCTGAACCTCTCGGACACCGAATCCGCGGAGTTGATCTTTACCTATTCTGGTGCCCGCAACAAACAGGAGGCCGGAACCATATACATAGAAAAACCCTGGAAGAAGTAATCCTCTTCCTCTTTACGGCTGGTTTTCACTGAGAGCCTGCGAAGAGACCCCGGCCCAATACAAAGTGGAGGATGTCGGTCATCAGAAGTTGCAGGAATTTCAGTCCCGCCACGCATAAAACTGCTGGACTGAAAAACAGAGTCGCAGAGATTAACGTATCACCTCAGTTTGAGGTGAGAGAGTAGGGTTGGTGAAGTCGGATATCTGATTTTCAAGGTTTCAGAAGATTTTCCAACCCGCCTGTTCAACACCAACGCAAGGAAGGAGGTGAGGCAAGGAGTCTTTCTTGAGAGCGTGCCTATCCTCGGTGGTTCTTGTGAATGGGGAGATGGTACTTTCTTGATCAGGTTTTTCCCTTTAATGAAGGAGGTGTACAATGAAGACTTTTACGAAAATAGCCTCTCTCGTGATGGTCTCGGCTTTTTTGGTATTCGCGTTGACAACGCAAGCGGATGCCGCATGGCCGGAAAGGCCCGTTACTGTGGTTGTCCAGTACAAGGCCGGAGGTGGGACCGATACCCTGACCCGCGCCTATACAAAGGCGATGGAAAAAGCCCTTGGAGTCACCGTCAATGCCGTCAACCGTCCCGGGGCCATTGGGTCCCTGGCAATGGATTTTGTCTCCCAAAAACCTGCCGATGGTTATTGGTGGTTGGGGGCCTCCCAGTTCAGCAAGCCGATACGGGTAATGGGGCACAGCAAACTGATTGCTTGGAAAGACTGGCAGTATTACAAATGTGCGAGCGGTTTACAGGCCTGGGCCGTCAGGCCAGATTCCCCGTTCAAAACCTTTGGTGACCTTCTGGATGCAATCCGCAAGAACCCGGGGAAATACAAGTTTTCAAACCCCGGTAAAGGTGGTATCTGGCATGAAGGAAATGAACTTCTCATCAAGGAAACGGGAATCAAGGTTCGTCAAATCTCGTATAAGGGCGGTAAGCCATCGGTTTTGGCCGTCCTGCAAGGTGAAATAGATGTGGCGGCAAGTGGTCTTCATGAGCAGATTGAATTTATTCGAGCGGGAAAATTGAGAAACCTTGCCGTATTCGTCAAAGAGCCCATTAGGCTCAAGGATGGGAAGGTCTTAAAGCCGGTTACTGAGTTTGTGCCAGCAATGGCCAAGTATGCCCCATTTGGGTCCGAATATACCCTGGGTGTGAAGAGAGATACACCGGTCCCGGTCCTGGAAAAGATTAAGGATGCTTTTATAGCCGCGGTTAATTCCCCTGAATTTGGGGGACTCTTGAAGAAAAAATTCTTCTTCAAGGCACTTGCTGTAGGGGACGAGGCTGACAAATTGGCTGCACTTCGTGAAAGCGTAACCGCCTGGCTCCTTTGGGATCTGAAAGTTGAAGGGGTCAAGGTCAACCCGGCCGATTTGGGGATTCCAAGGCCCGAAAAATTTGATGCCTGGTGGCCGCCAAAGGGGTATAAACCTCGGATGAGCGGTAAGTAAGAATTGATGTGAGAAAGGGCCGGGGAGAACATGGAGGAACAGGTTGACAGGCAGCAGGATTCAAGAAAAGACGCCATGGCGGCGATCGATTTCATCATCTCGATCCTTCTGATGGCTTTTAGTATTGGAGTCGTTCTCTGGTCCTTACAAATGCCGAGGCCTGGAGGCTGGAGTTCAGCCCCAGGCCTCATCCCTTTATTTCTTTCCACCTCCACCTTTTTCATGGGGCTGGGTCTGCTCATCTCCTCGCTGCGGAATAAGGGAATATCTCAGTTGGTAACGAAGTACAGGGCCTTTTCACCAAGCCAGTTGATAAGCGATACGAAGGTGAAAAGGTCGCTGTGGATTATCCTGTTAAGCGCATTCTATTTCTTCGTTTTACTCGGCAGGATCCGCTTTGAGTTTGCCAGTTTTATCTACCTGGTATCTACCTTGTATATTTTCTGGAGAAAGGGCGGATGGCTGAAAATTATCCTTATCTCCGCACTCCTGCCCCTTTTTGTGAGTGGTCTTTTTCGGGTAGTATTTGTCGTCTTTATGCCGGGAGATTCTGTTTTCGACTGGGACTGGCTGGTCAAATATTTGAAGTAACAAGGTAAAGGAGCTTCCCATGTATTCTTTTTCCATGGCCTTTGACCCCTTATTAATATTGATTTGCTCTGCGGGGGCCGTTCTCGGTATTATCTGGGGAGCCATGCCAGGGCTTTCCACTACCATGGCCATGGCGCTACTGGTGGGGCTCTCCTATGGAATGGCTACAGATATTGCCATTATATTTATGCTTGGTGTCTTTACTGGTTCTGTTTTTGGTGGGGCAATATCCGCGACCTTGATCAATATCCCCGGTACCCCCGACGCCGTCCCAACCCAGTTGGCGGGGTTTCCCCTGGCAAAGAAAGGGCAGGGCGGTTTGGTCCTGGGAACGAGCATCACTGCTTCCATGATTGGTAACTGGGTCGGCATTTTGCTCTTAGTTGCTTGTGTCCCTTTCATCCTCGACATCGCTTTGAAATTTGCCTCCTGGGAGGTGGCCCTGCTCGCCCTTTGGGGGGTGGCTATAAGCGGAACACTGACTGTGGGCGAAACCCCTCTGAAGGGCTGGATTTCGGGATGGTTGGGACTGCTTATTGCCTTGGTGGGGAGGGAAGTGGTTCACGGTTATGAACGGTTCACCTTTGGGAACCCGGAGCTCCTCCTCGGCATTCCGTACATACCCGTCCTGATCGGGCTCTTTGGCTTGACGGAGATATTCGATGCCATTTCTGAGCCGTCTCCGTATGTGATCCCGCAAAAGATCGGTAGGGTGTTCCCTCCTTTTAAGTTGATCATCAAGTACTGGAAAAGTATCATCCGCTCTTCCTTTGTTGGAATGTTAACAGGGGTTATCCCTGGATGCGGAGCAAACGTGGCCACCTTCGTCTCATACGGTGTAGGAGAGCGATTAACCAAGAAAAAGTTCTCCAAGGGGGACCTGGAAGGGGTTATCTGTTCCGAGGTGGCGAATAATGCGAACATTGGCGGCGCCTTACTTCCTTCGCTGGTCCTTGGGATTCCGGGGAGCGCGCCGACCGCAGCATTTATCGCTGCCCTCAGCCTGCATGGGATCATTTTAGGGCCTACCATCGACGTTGAACACCCGGGCCTGCTCTATTTTGTTTACGGGGGCCTCATAGTCGCCAACGTTGCCATGTATTTAAGCGCCTTTGCCCTCATCAAGCCGAGCGTGAAACTCTTTTCACTGCCAAGAGAACTCCTTTTGCCGATGATTACTATTCTCTGCGTTATCGGCTCATTTGCCTGGAAGATGGCAATGTTTGATATTTACCTGATGTTCGGGTTTGGCTTGTTTGGATATATCATGCGGAAAACCGGTTTTCCCATTGGTCCAATGGTTCTTGGGGTTATCTTAGGGAAAATGATGGATGAGAATCTCAGGAGGGGAATGCAGGTCTTCGAAGGTGACGTGATAGGGCAGATCTTGTCCAGGCCGGTTGGCCTAGTCTTAATTATTATCGTGATTCTCACATTTGTCAGTGGAATATACCGAAAGAAGGGTGAGAGAAGGCCAGGTAAAAAGGTCAATGTTGTAAAGAACTCGGTTTTGAAATAATTGAACCGTAATGGGAGGAATCTTTATACCTACACTAACCCAATGTGCTATCCTCTGATGGTTGGGTGAATTGTATAGCTGTTTGCATAGATATCCGGGGTTTGCGCTTGCAACGTCTGTGCTGGGCGAGCTCATAGTGAAATGGAGGAACCAACGTGTCTGTTCTTGTCACGGGTGTAAATGGTCTCGTAGGGCTTCACACCGCCAAGATTCTCCTTGATGAGGGTCTCGAGGTAGTAGGGTATGATCAAAACCGCTCAGGAGAGTTGGCCTTTTACCCCGAGGTTGCGGAGCGGGTTAAGTTCGTGTGGGGAGACATCACACAGCTCGGTCACCTTCTTGAGACAGTGGAGAAGTATGGGGTGGAGGATGTCATCCACCTGGCCTCTCTCAGGAACGAAGTGGTTTACAGAGAATTTCCCGCAGAGCTTTTTCGAGTCAATATCGGGGGAATGCAGAACATCCTCGAACTGGCGAGAATAGGGAAGATCAGGAGGGTGGTCTTTACCAGTACTGCCGCTGTTTATGGGAAGATGGAGGATCCAACCCAGACCATCCCCGAAGATGCTCCGCAGAACCCCTTTGGGATCTATGCCAATTCCAAGGCCATGTGCGAAAGCCTCATTCGCTCTTACCGAAACGTATATAGGGTGGAAGCACTCGTCCTGAGACCTTCAAGGGTTTACGGGAGGATGGCTAACCTGGACACCTTGGAGTTCGGTAACCCCATTTCCTCCTTCGTTTACCAACTGCTGAGGGGCGAACCTATCCGGGATAAGAGTGGGGCCGATTTTGGCGGAGATTTCACATATGCTCCCGATGTTGCCTACGGATGTTGTCGGGCACTGGTTACTCCCTCCCCTGCAAACTGGATCTTTAACGTCAGCCCCGGAAAGTTTTTCAGACTTTCAGAGGTGGCGGAAATCCTTGCCGAGCTCTTTCCCAAGGGTGAAATATCCCTCGGACCTGGTATGGACCCTTACGTATCCCAATCCCCGATTCGCGGCCCATTGGACATAAGTCGCGCCACGAGGGAACTCTCCTATCAGGTCGGCTACGATTTGAAGGGATCTCTCGGTGATTTCATTGAAACCTTGCGCCAGAGGGGGAACGTAACGTCTTAACTGAGGGAATAACGAGCACCATAGTGGGTGCTTCGTCATAAGAGCTCCCTTTTGTGGAGGGAAAGGCCGTGGAAGAAACGACCAAAAAGAACTCCGGTAATCCATCATGGAGGGAGAAAGTCAACTTCAACACCAAGGTGGCGATATTCCTCATTCTCTTCTCGATTTTATTTTATGTCTTGATCCCCTATCAGATCGCAAAGCCCAAGCTTTTCATGGGGCGTGCCTTGATGGGCATGAAGCCTACCTTGTTTCCCCGGTTGACCATGATTGGGCTTCTAGGGTTGAGCGTATGGTACTTCATTCATAGCTTCAACTTAGGGGAAAAGAATCTCTTCAAAGAACTTGATAGGAAGAGCATCACGAGGGTTGTGGTGACCTTTTTAATTTTCCTGGCCTATGCCATGCTTCTTGAACCCCTGGGATTTGTACTCTCCAGTGCCCTGACCGTCGGGGCCTTAACCTTTTACCTTGGAAATCGGAATATCTTCATCCTTTTCGTGGTGATCATTGGTATTCCAGTGGCCATCTTTTTCATTTTTACCCGGGCCCTGCGCGTTTCCTTGCCGGAAGGGCTTTTATTTTAAGAGAAAGGGAGGGATTTGCAATAAAAGGAAATCGGTTACCAGAGTTTTTTCCGCCTGGCTGGTCATTGGTTTCAGACTCGACCAGACCTTTTTAACTTTGTTCACTTTTAGGAACAGGGGAGATCATGTGGGATAGTTTCCTTGAAGGTGCTCAGCTTTGCCTTCGGTTAGACACCTTGGGCATGGTGAGTCTGGGCCTCATGTTGGGAATGCTCGTGGGAGCGCTTCCAGGCTTTACCACCGTAATGGCCATGTCCATCTTGCTACCCATCTCCTTCTTTCTCCATCCCCTGGTGGGAATTCCCTTTCTCATAGGGGTGTACAAGGGGGGTATTTTCGGCGGAAGTATATCCGCGATTCTGGTATCCATTCCAGGAACCGGGGCCGCCGTCGCCACGATCTTCGATGGTCCGGCCCTCACCAAAAAGGGCCAAGGACGAAAGGCTTTGGAGATTGCCCTTTATTCATCGGTTTTCGGGGATTTTTCCAGCGATGTTCTGACCCTGTTTTTCATTGGCCCCATTGCTCTCATCGCTTTGAGAGTCGGGCCCCCTGAGCTCGCGGCCATCGTCCTGCTCAGCCTCATCATTATCTCGACCACCAGTTCAGGTTCAGCCGTCAAGGGACTGATCATGGGCTTTATTGGACTCCTGTTCTCCATGGTCGGTCAGGATCCCCTCGGTTATATGTCGCGATTCACCTTTGGTATCTTTGCGATCAAAGCCGGCATTCCCCTTCTTCCGATGCTGATCGGGGTCTTCGCCATCCCGGAGATTCTCGGGGCAATAGAAAAAGGGGTCTCTTCCTTCATGTCTGAGAAGGTCGATCTGTCTAAGGTCGGGGAGAGGCTAAAATATGAGGAGTTCCGTCGTTGTTTTAGGACGATCCTGAGATCAACGGGCATAGGAGCCGCTCTCGGGGCCTGCCCGGGCGTCGGTCAGGTAGTGGCTGCTTTTGTTGGATACGCGTCTGCAAAAAAGGCCTCAAAACACCCCGAGACCTTTGGGAAAGGGGAGCTGGAAGGGGTGGCCGCGGCTGAGGCAGCGAACAATGCCGTCAATGGGCCCACCCTGGTTCCATTACTTACCCTGGGAATACCCGGGGACAACGTCACCGCCATTCTCCTTGGAGCCTTCATCGCCCAGGGGCTCCGCCCGGGGCCAAGGTTATTCGCCGAGCATGGACCAACGGTCTTCGCACTTCTTGTAGCCATGCTTTTAGCAAATATTTTGTTCCTGATACTAGGTTATTTCGCCGTTCCTCTCTTCGCGAGGATTGTCACGATACGGAAATCAATTTTGCTCCCGGTGATCACCATCTTTGCCTTTGCCGGTTCCTATGTTTTTCGGTCCGACCCCTTTGATCTCAAAGTGTTGGTTTTTTTCGGGGCCTTAGGCTATGCTGCCAGGAAGTTGCAGTTCGATGTGTCCCCGATGGTAATGGCTTTCATCTTGGGTCCGATCCTTGAATATTCCTTCGGGCAGACGGTAAATTTGTCGGGAGGTAACCTGTTGCACTATATGTTCATTGATCGTCCCTTCGCCGCTGCGATTTTCATGCTTATCCCGGTCTTCAGTGTTCTTTTCTCAGTAAAAGCTGTCCGGAGGCGGCGCAAGGCCAGGACCCAAAATTCCCTTATGAAAGGAGGTGAGGTATAAAATCAGGCCAAAAAGCGACGCATTGGGTGTTTCATGATGAACCAACCTAACATTTCAAAGGAGGGAACGTTATGAGCAGGAAAACTATCTTCCGTTTTCTTTTGGTAGGGCTTATCTTGGTTTTCACAATCTCAGGCACTGCCCTGGCTGCAAAGTACCCCAAGAAGCCGATTACCATGATCATCCCCTTTGGCGCGGGGGGGTCCCACGACCTGAATGCCAGGGTCTTTACGAGCATCATCCCCCAGTACCTGGGACAGGCCGTGGTGGTCAAGCTCATGCCGGGTGCAGGAGGGCAGACGGGAACGGCAGCCGCGGTGAGGGCAAAGCCGGACGGATACACGTTGATTTTCACCCACAACTACGTGGACCAACTCCAGCCCCTGATTGAGGACCTTCCCTATGACACGATTAAGGCCCTCGTTACGGTTTGGCGACTCAACTATGCTCCTCCCATCGTTTTCGTTCGAGTGGACAAGCCCTGGAAGACCTTGGAGGAGATGATGGACTATGGCAGAAAGAATCCCGGCAAGCTGCAGTTCGCCCACTCGGGCAAATGGGGAGCAACATTCACACCGGGGGCCATGATGCTCAGCAAAGCCGGGGTAAATGCCCAATTCATCCCCTACAAGGGCGGTGGACCGGCCGTAGCGGCTATACTCGCGGGGGACGCGGATTTTCACCTCGGTTTCCCCAGCGTGGTGATCCCTCATGCCAAGGCTGGAAAGGTCCGCCTTCTTGCCGTTGCGGGGGACAAGCGGCTTAAGGAGATCCCCGACATTCGATCCTTTAAGGAACTGGGGTTCGAAGGCGGTAATATGGACCGGATCATCATGGCGCCGAGGAAAATAAAAGCGGAAAGGCTGCAGATCCTGCGGGATGCCTTTCGCAAACTGTATGGTGATAAGACCTTCAAGAAGATGATGGGAAAAATCGGTGAGAACATGTTATACATGGATGGCCCTGATTACGAAAAAGTCCGCGCTCAACAGAAGGAACAATATAAAGAGTTGGTCAAGAAAATTACGGGGAAATAAATCCATCTGCTGGGTAAACGGTTAAACCGACGGCCGGCATCTCTCCAGGGAGATGCCGGCCTCTTTTTACCGTGCCCGGGGAATATTTCCTCCCGGAAATTGTCAGTACATAGTCAAAATACGAAAGAGATTTTCATGTAACAATAGTACTTCAAATAAATGTTGAGGGAGAACGATGAGGGTGACCAGCTAGCTTCTACGTCTCCCATGTTGCATGTTTTACGCTCCAACCTGGGACAACATTCTTCACGTTTATCACCTGTAGATCCTCAAAAATCTTGATCTCGTGCTCGGTGTTTGCCGGTACCAGGACCACTTCCCCGGGGCCAAGAACCTTTTTCTCTCCGCCAATACGGTATCTTGCCTTACCCTTGATCAATACCTGAAACTGCTCATTAGGGTGAGCATGGGGCTTAGCCTCTGTTCCGGCTGGGTAAGATATGAGGGCAACCTCAATCGTTTCGCCCCTAATACTCGGTCCTTTTCCTTGGGAATAACTCGGTGTTATGACGTCTCCCCCAAGCTCGTCCCACTTATAAAAAGGCATGTCTTGACCCTCCTATGAAATGACAATATACTTTCTCCTGCACGTAACATAACAGCAAGCAAAAGATGCCTGTATTTTTCTCACAAAGAAGCTCCCAAGTCAAATTAGTTGTAGAATGATCAGTAGTCGATAGGAGTTTGACCGATAATAGGTTTAGACGGCAAGAGGGAAGGAGTAATTCCATGGGGAAGCAAAGAATCGGCTTTGTAGGCCTTGGTTTAATGGGAAATCGAATGGCCAGGAATTTACTTTCTGAAGGATTTTCGCTCATTGGTTTCGACATCGACCAGAGTAAGATAGATGCGATTATTGAAGTTGGGGGAAAGGGGATAGATGCTCCGGACCATTTAGCCGCGCAGGTGGATACCATCATCTTGTCTCTGCCTGATTCCCATGTGGTAGATGATGTCGTGAAAGAATCTCTTAAGTTATTTGAGACTGGAAGAAAAGGGTTGACCCTGATCGATACGACCACGGCGGATCCCATCATGTCGGAAGCATTGGCCATCGAGTTGAGAGAAAAAGGAATAGAGATGCTCGATGCCACTATCAGCGGGACCAGTAAAATGTGTGCGGAAAGGGAGATTACGTTCATGGTTGGGGGCGAGGAAGATATCTTTCATGCATGCGAATCGATTCTTTCCGCGATGGGGAAACGAATCTTCTTCATGGGTAAGAATGGCTCAGGCGCACTGATGAAGTTGATTGTTAATTTAGTCCTTGGGCTCAATCGGATGGTTCTGGCAGAGGGTCTTTCCCTGGGTAAGAAAGCAGGAATGGACCAAAGCAGACTCCTGGGAGTGCTTAAACAATCCGCAGCTTATTCCAAGGCTATGGATATGAAAGGCACCAAGATGATCGAGAAGGATTTCTTGCCACCCGAAGGGAAGTTGGCATTTCACCTCAAAGACGTGCGTCTCATGCTCGATTTAGGGAAGAGGTTGAATTTTCCTTTACTTCTTTCCGGCCTCCATGCTCAGGTCCTTGCTTCCGAAGTAGCAAAAGGGAGGGGCGAATGGGACAATTCCGGTATCATTTCATTCTATGAAGACCTTGCGAATCTGTAATTAGGAGTGAAGATCGATGAGACGTATTCCCTGGTTCATACCCTTTTTCAGGAGGAAATGTTATGGCGCTTCGATATCCCTTGGTTCACCTTGATGACGTAAAGCCCGAAGAGATGGATGAGGATGCCGGCTGGAGCATCACGGAATTTCGCCTGCCGATCAGCAAGAAACAAGGGAGCACGTCCATCATGTTCCACTCCCGCTTCATGCCGGGCGCTATCCACAAGAAGCACCGGCACGATAATTGCGATGAGATTTACTCCATCGTGAGCGGTCGTGGCCTGGCGGGCGCCGGAGACGACAGGGTGGAGGTACGCGGGGGCCATTTTCATTATATCCCCAAGGGCGTGGAGCATTGGCTCTGTAATCTCAGCGAGAAAGAACCCATCGAAGTCATCGGCGTCTATATTGGTGCGGGCAGCGTCGATGAGACCGGCTACGTTTACTTGGGCGAGGTAACGGAAGAGGATCTTAGACGGCGCAGGGAGTAATGCGTGTCCGTGGGATTTCGATAATTTCATGTAGGGAAAAGATTTCTTTATTCCCTCTGATAGAGACAGGCATTATGGAAATTATTAATTTTCTCATTATTTTTTTGGCCGGTATGATTGGTGGTTCATTTGGGACCTTGGTTGGCGGCGGAAGTTTAATCACAATCCCGACATTAATCCTTCTTGGTTTGCCCACGCATACCGCTATTGGCACTGATCGGTTGGGAATGGCGGGTATTGGTTCAGCTGGTTGGTATAAGTTTCATAAGAAAGGAATGATCGATTATAAAATCGGTTTCATTCTGGGCTTTCCCACTATGCTCGGCTCTCTTTTAGGGGCAAACCTCGTTTTGCAAATCAAT
>CBDUXJ010000046.1:0-11714 GCA_965371165.1 uncultured Syntrophobacterales bacterium
ACAGGGCAGGGGATGCAGCGCAACGCAGCAGATGGACTTTTTACGAAGCCGTCAAAATTGGGGTTGACAGAGCTGGAAAAAGAGGTAAAATCTGCTTTGATCCTCTCCGAAGGAGAATAGTTGGGGGTTTTATATGGCCGTTTCCATGAGGCGGTTCTTCCTGATGGGATTTGTCCTGTCCCTTCTGGGTACAATATTGATTGTCGGTTGTTCCCGCCTCCCATGGTCCAAATCGAAGGACAAGGAGGCCCTTCCCGAGGGAAAGACGATCTACATCGAAAACCTGGAACAGGGCAAGGGGGTCAACACGCCCCCTCAATCGGATAAGACGCCTCAAAAATCACCCACCGATGGGGAGAAAGAGCAGACCCCTCCGGAGATCGAAAGGGGGAAGGGTGGGGAAATTGCCCTCGCCCCTACCACTCCTGCGGATCTCACATTTTCTGCGGTCAAAAGCCTCAAGGGCCTCAAGCTGAAAATCTGTGTAGTGGATTTCGAGGACAGGACTGGCCTCCAGGCGGAGAAATACGGGGAGCTTGCCGCACTGAGGCTCTTTCAGGAGTTGGAGAGAACGCAAAAGGCTGTCCTGGTTGACAAAGAAGTAGTCTGGGAGACACTGGCCAGGGAAGGGATCGAACCCGAAGGGCTTACCGAACCTCATACCATGAAAAAAGCCCATCAGCTCCTGGGGATCCAGGCATTTATCACTGGTTCCATATCGGATCTCCAGGTCGCATCTTCGTCCCCTGTTGGGGATAGCAGTATCAAATCCTCCATGGCCAGCGCACGCGTCGAACTCCGGCTCATTGATGCATCAACGGGAAACCTGCTTCGTACCTTCGTCGAAAAGAACCCATCTTTCACCTCCGTTGCAACGGGCCCTCACTCCGACCGCCGGTCCATATTGAGGGCCATCGATTACGATGTAGCTCGGGTTGTCGATGGAATGCTCCGTTACTTGGATTTCCTGGAGTGGTCCAGCACGGTGGTCAGGGTAAAGGACGGACGGGTCTATATTAATGCCGGGAGATTGACGGGATTGCGGGTCGGCGCCATTCTGGATGTGTATGAACCGGGGGAAGAGATCATCAACTCAATCACCGAGGTTTCCCTGGGATGGACCACCGGGGAACGGAAGGGAAAGGTGATGGTGACCCGTCTCTTCGGCGTCGATGCCTCCATTGCCAAGCCCATCAACGGCGTGGGATTCACACCCAACGATATCATCAAGATCCCCCAAGAATAGCTTTCCCCTGCCCGTATTGACCTCGCCGAAATAGTCCTTGATTTGCTCACTCAACATCAAGTCCTCAGGGCTTCGGAAATGAATTGAGCCGTCTTTCGAAGCTCATCAATGATCCACCCCATTTTTTTATCGTCGAGACTCGCGCCGAACCCCACAACCCAGATTGCATGGGGAAGGGAATCAGCTCCCAACGGACAGGCCACCGCCCTGACGCCCCGGATATACTCCTCATCATCCGTGGCAAATCCCTTCTCCCTGACTTCTTCTATCTCCTCGATATATTTATCGACATCGGTGATGGAGTTTGGGGTATAGGCGGTCAACCCTAATGAGTTTATCACCTCTCTGGCCCTATCTCTATCCATATTGGCCAAAAATAGCTTGCCCGTCGCACCGGCGAGCAGCGGAAGCCTTGTCCCAGTGGGGGCGGTGATCTTTAATTCCCTTTTCGACTCCACCACATCTAAGATGGTGACGTGGTCCCCATTTACTACGCCGAGAAAAACGGTCTCCTGGACCTCTTCCACCAGATCCTCCATGGGCTTCCGGGCAACCTCCCTCATATCTTCTCGAACAAATGCCTTCCGCCCCAATTCCAACAGGGTATACCCCAATGAAAACTTCTTGGTAACAGGATCCCGTACCAGCACACCTAAATTCTCCAAGGTAGAGGCGATGGCAAAAACCGTACCCTTGCTCAATGCTAGCCCCCTCGCGAGCTCGCTGATCGACATGTCCATCCCGGACTCCGAAATGACCTCGAGCACCTTGAAGGCCTTTATGATCGAAGGAACAGAATAGTTGTTCTTTCGCATTTCGTTCGCTATATTGAACAAACTAGATTATTTATACCAGCAAGCGTCTCGGTTTGTCAAGGATTTTTTTGGAATTTCTGAAAAAGAGCTCTTCAACCGTTTTAGAGTTCGCTCTGCAAATGAACGCTTTCGCGTTACTTCGTTCCAAAACTCGTCTAACAGGCTCAAACATTGAATTTACGGCCGTTTCGCTTCACTAAGAATGGTTACCGAAAAAATCTTAATTCGCGCTCGGAGCTTCCTTTTTCAGTTCTTCAGCGATCCCTTTTTAGATTTTTTCCCCTCATCACCCCGATTTTTCCCTTGACAAAAAAGGCAACTATGATACTATTTGGGAAGATTTCGTTCTATATATTGAACGGAAGATTCCTCGATAAACGGTAGCGGAGGAGGGCCCTATCATGAAGATAGATAAAGTCATGACCGGCAAAAGGGACGGCGAGGTGAGGTGTTTGGCTTGCTTCGCCCGTTTCTGGCCCAAAAGGGGGGCGGATAGGGCAACATGCCCAAAATGCAGCATGGAGTGGCGTATCTCTTGGCCCTTCCCCAGGACGGCTAAGGTTAGGGGGCCTGTCTGGGAGAAATATCCCAAACCGGATTAAGATAAGAAAGCCACCGTATTACATGCATTACGGTTCCAGGGAGAACGGGCCGCAAGGGATTCATGAGAAAGGGGGAGTGTTTCCATGGCTTTAACCCGCAAAATCGCCTATATCGACTTGACTACAGGGGAGATCGAGACGAAACCCATTCCCGTCGAAATCCGGAAGAAATGGATCGGGGGACGGGGGTTGGACGCATACCTGCTTTACAATCATACTAAAGGGGGGATTGACCCTTTGGGCCCTGATAACGTGGCCATTATCAGCGCCGGAATCCTCGTGGGAACCCTTGCCTCGGCTTCCTCCCGAACTCATGTCATGGGAAAGTCTCCCCTGACGGGGGGAGTGGGCTCCGCGAATATGGGCGGCTTCTTTGCCCCGGAACTGAGATGGGCCGGCATCGACCATCTGGTCATAAAGGGGAGGGCAAAAGAGCCCGTATATATCTGGATCAATAACGGGGAAATCGAGATCCGCGATGCCAAGAACGTCTGGGGGGCGGGAATATACGATACACAGGATATCATCCGAAAGGAACTGAGGGACGAGGAGGTTCAATCTCTGTGTATCGGCCCTGCGGGGGAAAGGCTCGTTCGATTCGCCAACGTGATGACGGGCCATAAGAATGCTGGAGGACGATCGGGGATGGGAGCACTTCTGGGCTCCAAGAACCTCAAGGCGATTGCAGCGCGGGGGACTATGGATATCGAGATTGCACACCCCGAAGAGGCCCTGGAGTATAACCGGAAGATTATCGATCAGGTCATCTCCACAAAGGTCTCCCAGATCATGCAGCGCTGGGGAACCATGTTCATCTATGGGGTAACCAACACAACGGGGCTCGTTCGCACCCGCAACTTCCAGCTCAATCAGCTCGTCGGGGGAGAGGATATCGAATGCGAGAATATTGATAAAGTCTCCATCGGTTTCGACGGCTGCTTCGGCTGCCAGGTCCACTGCCGACACCGATATATCATTAAAGAGGGACCCTATGCCGGCACGTACACCCAGGGGCCGGAATATACAAGCCAGGGCGCGTTCGGTGCTGAGGTAGGGTGTAACAACATGAACACCGTCCTCGTGGGAAACCACCTCGTAAATGACTACGGTCTGGATACCCTTGAGATCGGTTCCATGATGGCATGGGCCTTCGAGTTGTATGAAAAGGGGATTTTAACGGATAAGGATACCGATGGACTGAAATTGGCCTGGGGGAACGACGAAGCCGTTATCGAACTGGTCCACCGCATCGCCAGGCGAGAAGGACTCGGAGACATCTTGGCTGAAGGGCCCCTCAGGGCCGCCGAGAGAATCGGGAAGGAATCAGAGAAATACCTGATCCACGTCAAGGGGATGAGCAACCTCCACTCCGACGAAAGGCCCACTCCGGCCCTTGCCTTGGGCATTGCCACGGCGACAAGGGGCTCGGATCACCTCAGGAGTCGCCCGGCCATCGACCTCTATAACATGCCCATGGAGGTATTGGATCGGGTCTATCGGCAGCCAGATGGCTATGACGGACCCCTGACCAACGACTACACGAAATACGAAGGGAAGCCCAGAATGGTCCTCTGGCAGGAGATGAACTACATGGCCGTTGATTCCACCGGTATGTGCAAATATCACACGGTTTTCCTGAGCCCCAATCACCCCACCTTTCCGGAGTTCGCCAAGTTGATTTATCTCAATACCGGCTTGGAGTTCACCCCGCTGGAAATCTGGACTATAGCCAATCGGGCCTATACCATGGAGAGGCTCTTCAATATCCGGGAGGGGTTCACCCGAGACGAGGACCGGTTAGTGGATCGATATTTCGATGAGAAGACCCGGGCCGGGCTCCCCGTCGTTCGCGGGAAATCCATCGACAGGAAAAAGTTCAAGGAAATGCTGGACGAATACTACCGGCTCCATGAATGGGACGAAAACGGGGTGCCTACGCCGGAGTTTCTCAAAAAGATGGGGATCGGCAAGGAACCATCCCATCAGCTGTAAAAGACGGGATTCGTGTTGGTCAATTTCTAAATTCTAAAACCCTAAACTCTAAACAAATTCGAATGACCGAAGGTGAAAACTCAAAACAGTATGATTTAGAAGATAAGGTTTTGGTCATTTGGATTTAGATATTGTTTAGGATTTAGTGCTTCGGATTTAGGATTTAATCCTCAGCAAACGGACCACGGACACGCATTATGTGGAGGAAAGATCATGGAAAAGATGCTCATCGTCGACCATGAAAAATGCACCGGGTGTAGGCTCTGCGAGTTGGTCTGCTCCGTAAAACATACCCGGGTCAGCAATCCATCAAAATCCCGGGTTAGCGTAATGAAATGGAACATGGAGGGCTTCTATCTCCCCATGGTCTGCCAGCACTGTCGGGATGCGCCCTGTATGGCCGTCTGTCCGAAGGACGCCATCTACCGGGATGAAGAGCTCAATCGCATCATGGTTGACTATGATCTCTGCATCGGGTGCAGGATGTGCATGACGGCGTGCCCCTTCGGGGCCGTGGGCTATGATCCCAGGGAGAAGAAGGTCTTCAAATGTGATCTGTGTGATGGAGAGCCCTATTGTGTGAGCTTCTGCGATATGAAGGCCATCGACTATGTGGATGTAAGCAGGGCCAACCTCAGCCGAAAGCGGGAAGCGGGAAGCCGCCTTTCAGAGCTTATGCGAAAATTCGCCGGGTAGAAACGTCCCCCGTGACCGTGTTCCGTGTCCGTCCGACGTGATCGCAGGTCAATCTTGGGGACATGAGACATGGACGAGTTTATCGAGGGTTCCTTATAAGAGAATGACGGGAAAACCCCCATGCAAAAGATCATCACGATAGATCCCGATCTCTGTACTGGGTGCAGGTCATGCGAAATGGTCTGTTCGCTGGGTCACGATGAGGTATGTAGTCCCCTGCTCTCTCGCATCACGATCTCCCAGTGGGGGGAAATCTCCGCCTATGTACCCATCGTATGCCAGCACTGCGAGGATCCCGTCTGTGAAACCGTATGCCCCACAAAGGCCAGAAAAAGGGTGCCCGAGACCGGGGCGATGATTACCGATGAAAAGGTCTGCGTCGGGTGTAAATCTTGTATCTACGCATGTCCCTTCGGTGCTCCCAGTGTGAACCCCCTTACCGGAAAGGCGATGACATGTGATCTCTGTGATAGCGACCCCCAATGCGTGATGGTATGTACGCCTGGGGCCTTGCAGTTCACCAAATCTGAGAGGGCATCCTTGGAGAAAAAGAGGAGGATCGCCTCGCAATTCATCGCCTCCAAGAAGCAAAGCACTGCCATGGGAATGAGGGAGACATCCCATAAATCGCAGGGCGGGAGTGGCATATGACCGGATGCGGCTGGGCACGCAAGAGGGTGCGGGTGGACCTGACCACGGGCGAAAAAAGGGGTGAACCGCTGGATTTAGCCCTCCTGAAAAGGTGGATAGGGGGCAGGGGGTTGAATGCTCACACCCTCTACTCGGAGACCCTGGCCGGAACTGACCCATTTGGCCCGGAAAATCCCCTCTGTTTTGCAGTGGGCCCTCTTTCGGGGACCTTTGCCCCATGCTCGGGCTGGTTCAACACAGCGGCCTACTCCCCCATGTTCTATCCCCCTACTTATGGGGAGATCAATGTCGGCGGCCACTGGGGCCCCGAGCTCAAATTTGCCGGCTACGATCAGCTCATCATCACCGGTCGCTCGAAAAATCCCGCTTACCTATGGATTGACGACGATCACATCGAAATACGGGACGCATGGTCCCTCTGGGGGAAAAACACTCGGGAGACAACGCTGATGATCCAAGAAGAATTGGGCGATCGGCAAGTTCAGGTACTCTGCATCGGTCCGGCGGGGGAGAGCCTGGTTAGGTTTGCCTCTTTAATCAACTCCTTCTCCTGGGTTGGCGAACGGTTGGGCTTTGGGGCTGTCATGGGCTCGAAGAACTTGAAGGCCATAGCGGTAAGGGGGAGTCAGGCCGTCCATATCGCGAAGCCCGAGAGATTTATGGAAACCTGCTCCAAGGCCCGCGAGAAAATTGGACTCGATCCCTTCATCGGAAGGCTGGCGGCTGAGGGAACCCTTTTCCCACTCGATATGGCCAACCGTATTGGAATGGGAACCTACAGAAACGGAAGGTCTGGATATGCCCCTGAATTAGAGGAGAGGCTCAACACAGCGGGATATGCAAGGAGATACCTCCAAGGGAGAGAAGGCTGTTCCTCATGTCCCATCCATTGTGGTAGATACACCTCTATAAGAGTAGGACCCTTCGCGGGCACCCACTTCGGAGGTCCCCATATCGAGGCCGTCTTTGCCCTGGGCCCTAGGATAGGGATCCTCCAATGGGATTACACGCTGAAGATGATCGAGATGTGCCAGCTCTACGGTTTGGATGCCATTTCCACGGGGGCAGCAATCTCCTGGGCCATGGAGTGCTATGAGGACGGTCTGCTTTCCGACAAGGATACCGGTGGAATCCCCTTCAAGTGGGGAGATACAAGGGGAGCTATGGGGGTTATCGAGCTAATTAACGATCGTAAGGAATTCGGAGATCTAATGGCAGAAGGGGCCCTCAGGGCGGCAGCCGAGATCGGAAGGGAGTCGGAGGAAAGGGTACCGCACGTGAAGGGATTGGAGGAGATCAGCATTGACCCTCGGATAGCGGTTGGTTCGGGATTCAGCTATGCCGTTTCCACAGGCGATTGGGACTACCTCAAGGGCATGACCGGTCTGGAGTATCCCCAGGTGATGGGTCTCTATCCGAATGTACTCGAAGCCAAATCAGGAGGAACCCCTTCGCCCATAACGGATCTCGAGGGAAAGTTGAAACTGGTCACATGGTCCGAAGAGAATAAAGCCATTGCGGATCTCCTCGGCCTCTGTCCCTTCCCCCACGCCCGTTTCTTCTCCCTTGGGTGGCGGGATCTAATTGACCAATTTATTGCCTGCACGAACCTCGACTTAGATGAGGGAGAGTTCGCCAGAATTGTAACCAGGACCCTCACGCTGGAGCGGATACTTACGGCAAGGGATGGGTACGGCCGCTTGGAGGATACCCACATCGACCGATATTTCCAGGAGGAGGTGAAAGCGGGGCCTTACGGGGGCGCCCGGTTGGAGCGAAAGATGTGGGAACGGGCCCTCTCGGAATACTATAAGGCAAGAAACTGGGATATCGATACCGGCATCCCCCTCAGGGAGGCCTTGGTGGAATTAGATGAGGCCGTGGATGATTCCTCAAAGGCCATCGAAGCGTACAAGAAGGAATTGAGGCCCAATGGGGAACAGTCGTGACCCCACTTCCCAAATCCACATACCTTAGGCTTTTAGAAAACAGGCGCAGGCCGATTGCCAGATATCGCCCGGATTATCCGTTGGTCTTTTTCATCTTTCTTTCCAGACTTTCCTTTGGCGTCTCCATCGTATCCGGCATCCTCCAGATTTCGGCCCATCTTAGGGAAACAGTCGTGGTCAATACCGTCATCTCATTGGGATCCCTCCTCCTTGCCATCGCCATCTCCCTGACCCACCTAGGTGCGCCGAAGGGATTCGTGGGGATGATCAGAAATATCCGGTCACGGTTGACATGGGAAATCGGCCTATCCGGGGTTTTTCTCCTTATCCTGTTCCTCAATCTCGTCTTCCTCTCCCTGGATATGTGGGGGAAAGGGGTAACAGCAGCCATGGGATGGGCCATGCTCGTCATTGCCCTATCGGCATTGATCTCATCGGGATTGGTCTATCAATTCTCAACCCATCCATCATGGAATACCAATCTCCTGCCCATACTCTACCTCTTCTCCGGCTTGATCTTGGGGTTCTCCTTCACCTGTGTTGTTGGACAGGTGGTCGAAGGGACCTCATCCTTCCAGCACACCCGTACCATCCCCTTCATTTTCGGGACCTTGATTCTTGCCCAGCTATCGGTAGGTTATGAATATATCCGGTATTTAAAGGGATTTTTGCATCGGACAGTACACGACCTATTAAGGGGGAAGGCGAGCAGGTTATTCTGGACCTATATGAGCCTATCTTTTATCCTTCCCCTTCTGATAATCTTGAGGGCGCTGTTCCGGGGCGGATTGGAACTGTTGCCCTCGATAAGCCTGACTGTCGCCCTATTGGTTGGCGCCTATCTTGAGAGGATCTTGTTCTTCTCCATTGAAAAGCCCATCTATTTCTTCTATTATGTGGGGGAAAGAAGGTAGTAAATGAAGGTGAGAATCGAAATTGTGGGAGTCCCGATGTTATCGGACGTAATCGGGATGAAGAAGTTCGAGCTCGACGTCCCGGGTAAAACCGTGAAGGATCTCCTCGAGGAGCTCATTCGCAAATACGGCACGAAAGTCCGCAAAGTACTTTATGGCGAGAAGGGGGCCTTCGACCCCATGATCCAGATCGCCGTCAACGGGGAAAAGTGGATCCCCGCGGATCGACACGATACAACCCTTAATGATGACGATACCCTCATATTTATGATTCTTCTGGCAGGAGGGTAATCCTCACTCCCTCACAAAATGGTGTGGGCAACCACCAATCTCTGTACCTGGTTCGTCCCCTCGTAGATCTGCGTAATCTTGGCATCCCGCATCATTCTCTCAACGGGAGACTCCCGGGTTAACCCGTGCTCCTCCATGATCTGAACGGCCTCGGTGGTAACCTTCATGGCCACATCTGATGCAAAGTACTTTGCCATGGAGGAAAATTTCTCCACCCCCACCCCTTTCACCCCTTCGTCGAGCATGGAAGCCGTCTTATAAACCAATGCCCTGGCCGCCTCTATCTGGGTATCCATATCCGCTATCATGAATTGTATCCCTTGATATCGGGTGAAGGGCCTTTCGAAGCGGATTTTCTCCCGCGCGAAGTCCAGTGTACAGTCGAGGGCCCCTTGGGCAATGCCAACGGCTTGGGCCCCGATGCCGGGCCGGGACATATTGAGCGTCCTCATGACGACTCGCCAACCTCTTCCCTCAAATCCCAGGAGGTTGCCCTTGGGGACCTTGGCGTTCTCCAATATGAGCTCCGTCGTCGAAGAACCCCTCATCCCCATCTTATTTTCCTTCTTGCCGATGGAAAATCCCTCCGTGTCCTTTTCCACCACGAAGGCGGTTATGCCCCCGATCCGCTGTTGAGGATCAGTGGTTGCAAAGAGGCAGTAAAAGTCGGCAATTCCCCCGTTGGTAATAAAACACTTTCTGCCGTTGAGGATGTAGTAATCTCCTTGGAGGATGGCCTTGGTCTTGATGGAAGCGGCATCGGAGCCCGAATCTGGCTCCGTCAAGGCTATACCCGCCAGCTTGGCTTCCCTCGATATCGACTCGTAATATCGCCTCTTTTGGCCGATATTACCACCAACAACAATGGGCATCGTTCCCACGGCGTGGCAAAGGACCAGGAGGGATGAGGAGCCACAAACCCGGGCGATCTCCTCCACCACCGTGCATAAACAGGTGATACTTCCATTCATACCACCATACTGTTCGGGGAGCATCACGGATAGAAAGCCCTCCTCGCCGAACACCTCAACCAGGTCCGGGGGAATATCCCCCTGAAAATCGATGTCAGCGGCCCTTGGGGCCACTAATTCCGTCGCCACCTCCCTTACCCTCTCCTTCAGTTCTTCTCTCTTTTTCTCAAAATCGGACATCGCTTCAACTCCTTTGGGATCAAAATTTTAACCCTAATAGTAATCGGTCAGGAAAATGGTGTCAAAGGAACACATCCGCTCGTTTGCTGATCTTTAATGGATGTTGATTATACGGCAACTCAGGGGCTTTGCTCCAGCTGGAACATCCCAACTGGGATATTGGAATAATGGAATACTGGGTTCATTCCCCATTATTCCAACATTCCATTACTCCATCACTCCGTTCTTCCTGTTTCGATACCCATTATTCCACTATTCCAACAATCCATCATTCCATTTTTCCATCAATCCATTCGGAGGCAGATTTTGGAAAGTCCTATCTATCCTTCCAAAGGGGTTTTCGTTTTTCGAGGAAGGCCTTCAGGCCTTCTATAGCGTCCTCGGACTTCATCAGCTCTTCCAGATAGACCCGTTCAATCCGCCTCAATCCCTCCCCAACATCGTCACATAATCCCTCTATAAACGCCTTCTTCGTCAGCCTCAGGACAACGGCGCTATGCCGAGCGAATTCATTGACGAACCCTTTAACCTCCTCCTCCAATGAATCCTCCGAGATGATCCTGTTGACCAGACCCATCTCCAGGGCATCACGGGCTCCAATGGTTTTTCCCGACAGGATGAATTCCATGGCCCTCTTCCTCCCCATGATCCTGGAAAGGATGAGGGCGGCTATGGGAGGGAAAACCCCAACCATAATCTCGGGTTGACCGAATGTGCTCTTCTCGGTTGCAAGGACCATGTCACAGTAGAGGGCAAGCTCACAGCCACCTCCCAGGGCTGAGCCGTTCACCACGGCGATAGAAGGGGCTTGGAGCTGGTCCATGAGTCGAAACATCCCGTGGAAGGTCTCGATCATCCTCTTCACCATGTCCCCCATGTGCTCCCCTACGTCCACGCCAACTGAGAAGGCCTTGCCCTCCGCACGAAAGAGAAGGACCTTCAGCCCCTCTTCCTTCTTGAAATCCCGAAGGGCCTGATTAATCTCCTCCATCATTTCGATGTTGAGGATGTTCACGGGCGGCCGGTTCAGGGTAATCGTTCCCACGCCATCGGCCAGTTCTTTTCGAATGTGTTGAAAGGACATCGTCCATCACCTCTCTGAGGACCTGTGACTTTTATAATGGAACCACCGAGTCATGTCAATGGTTTTGATCATTGGAGTTTTCCTCACTTGCGGTAGTAACTCCGTTGTCCCTGAGCGCAAAATTATGCAGTGCTGCAGTCATGCGGTGCTGGGGTCTGCATTTTACGTTAACTACGAGTGCAGTGAAGTGAACTTTGACGGCTTCGTAAAAAGTCCATCTGCCGTTCGACATGCTCGCGGCCCTGAGCAAAGCCGAAGGGCTGCGTTACGCTACATCCTTCGTCATTGCAGCGTACTTCTATGTACGCCTCATTCCTCAGGAT
>CBDUXJ010000047.1:0-11703 GCA_965371165.1 uncultured Syntrophobacterales bacterium
TCCAACGCTATCCTCCTTCTCCACAAGGTTTCAAAAGTTAATCAAAGGACCTTTAAGAGTCCGTATCTAAATCAAGCTTCATCTACACAAACCAAACCAAGATTACAACCCCCACGGTAATCATTATCACCCCTGAAAAAAAGTGCATCGCCCGCTTCCGCGTTCGTTCCCAATGTAATAATCTCCCGGTAACTACCGTGGAAGAGGCAGCAGCCAGAATGAACATGAGAGGGAGCACGAACATCAAATTATAGAGGATGAGATATCCCAGTCCCTGGAAAAAACTTATTTTGGACTGGAGAAGACCAATCACCGCCACATAGATCCCTCCCGAGCAGGGAAAAGTACACAGGCCCACCAGAACGCCTAAAACGAAGGTGGCGGGAAAAGTTGCTTTATAAGCCCAATTGACGATGGCGTTCTCACCCACCTTGGGAACCCGCAGGGTAATGGGCAGGTTGGGGAAAAAATAGTCCTTGAGGTGAATTGTTCCCAACAGGATCACCAAGAATGCACCCACCTTTGCCATCAAGTGCGGCGAGTTGCCAATGGCAAACGCTTTGAGAAACCCAAGCCCTATGAGAAAATAGGTGATGTAGATGGCAAGGATGTACGTTATTCCCATCCAGACTATGCTCTGCCTGGTTTTCTTAATGGTGAACAGGAAGACGATGAAAAACAACAAGACGGCAAAGGCACAGGGGTTGATCCCATCGAGAAACCCTGTGACCAACACGGCGGATAGAAGGATCCTCCCTCCATTGGCCACCATGGAAGTGTCTGGCCTCAAATCATCCAAGGCCTTCGAGATGGGGACGTCGATGGGGAAGGTCTTGGGCTCTCCCTGAAAACTCCATAGTTGATAGTGGGTCGGGGTTCTCATCTCATCCTGGTAGACCACTATGCGCTGGTATCGTTCCCTGTTCTGTTGACTCAGGAGGTCTTCGATGATCCCATGGGGGACGTGGCCTTCCAGGATAACGGTTTCATGCACAAAGGTGGTGATATGACCCTGCATTTGCAACGGTACCCCCAGCCCCTGTTTCAATTCCAAGAGCTCCCTTCGGTTGGCGGGTTCGTTCACGTAGTCCTTCTTGGCGATCTCTTGGACTCCCAAACCCTTCAGGAGCGGTATCAGCGTCCCGTCGATGTAACCCCCGCAGCCCCTACACGCCTCACTGTAATAGATGACGGCCTTCCCCTCCCCGAGGATCGGCGTTTCACCTCCGGAAGCAGAGGCGACCCCAGGCAAGAGGGGAAGCAAAAAAAGGAGGAGATACCGTATCACCAACTACCCTCTTCCACGACCGTGGCCGTAATATAGATGGTCTTCTCAGGGGTTCCCGGATCGTTGCTCCGAATGTAGATGGTCCTTCTCATGGGTACCACTTCCCCTTTTTTGAAAGAACGATGGAGCGCCGGTTCGAAATTGACGACCATCTTGGCGGTCTCTCCGGGTTCGATCATCTTAGTGTCGATGGATGCCTTGGTACAACCGCAGGAGGTGGAGACATGATAGATCTCCAAACTGGAGCCCCCGACGTTTTCCACCGAAAAGGTGTGGCTTATCTTCTCGGGCGGGATTTTTCCAAAATTGTATGTTTCCGGGATGACCTTGATTTTTGGGGGATTGTTCTCCTTTGCGCGGGAAAATCCCTTTTGAGCGCTCGATTCTGCGGTACGCTCCACACGGGGTGCAGGTCTGCCCACCCTGGAAGGAGGTACTTGGATATCCGTGGTCCTGGGTTGCACTTTCGCCCCTCCGTCACTTCCCAATTTAGCTATGCCGTAAGCACGAGCGAAACCCAGTGATAGGACGAACACCAGAAGTACACCAAGCCACTTGCGCTGGAGACGGAATTGTTCCTTGCCTTCGTTCTTGCCTTCCTTTTTAGCTTTACTCATAGTCAACCTCACGTATGACTTCATTGTAATGTGGCCTCAGCAGGGCAATTGAAGTGCCTCGGGTTCATGGGAAGAAGAAATAGGTAATAATCTCAAGTTCATGATCCTGATTTGTACTCCGATAAGAGAGATCGAATCAGTGCCCTCATTTCATACCTATCCCACTCTCTGTACCCATGGGCGACTCCGATCACGTTTCCGTCGATATCTATTAGATAGGCCACAGGATGTGCCCGTACCCCATACATAGAAGCGACTGCACCGCTTGTATCCAACAGGATGGGAAAAGACAGACCATTGTCCCTTGCAAAACGCCTGACCTTATCTGCCTCTTCCCGGACATCCACAGTCAGCAAGACGAACTGTTCTTTTGAGGATTGCCTGTGCAGCCTTTCCAAGGAAGGCAACTCCTTCCTGCACCAATATCACCAGGTCGTCCAGAAATTGATCAGAACGACCTTCCCTCGATGGTCAGCCAATTGAACAATTTTGCCTCCGAGTTCCTTTAACCCGAAAACTGGCGCCTTGACCTTTCCCGTAACCCTTGAAATCTTCATGGAGGCCATCAGGTCCCGGGTTGAAGCAATGCCTTCTTCTGATTTGGCATTAGGGTAAAATGGCAGCATTGTCCCGAAGGCCATAACCAGGGATAAGGGGAGAGCCAACATCCATATTTTAGCCTTCAAATGCACTTCGCATACCTTCCCACAGAAACCCGCCCACTTTCCGGAGGCTCACTCGCCACCGTCCCCCGAAGCTTGCCATTCAACCCCTCTTCTCAATGCCGGCCCTTCATTGGATTTCACGGGTATTCATCTCGTGACGGCATCCATATTGGGCTCATCGGCTTCTCCCCTTGAAGCCTCAATTCTGACCACTAATCTGTTGGGCATACAGATGATCATCTCCCCAGGTCTCCCTATCCACCCCATCTGAGAACAGATACCTTTCGGGCAGATCTTCCTTTTCATTGCCAGCATCCTCACCTTCCCCCCCTTCATCTCCAACCGTGCCTCGCCCTTTGGAAGAGGGATGGGAATCTCCTGGGGAAGGGTTTTCTCCTTGAGCATAAAACGCTGAACGACTCTGTTGTCTACCTCAACGAAAACACGCCTCTGACCCGAGTGGGTTTGGGATATCCTTTGAAGGAAAAAAATCGAAAGGGCAACACCTATAAGGGTAAAAATGAGAATCTTATCGCCCTTCGTAAAGGAGGAAAACACCTTTTTCAGTTCTATTTTCCTTCAACCCTCCTTCTTTTGACCTCGGACCTCCATAGGCTCCTTGGCCAAGGCTTCCTGCAGATTCCCTTCATAGACTACAAATCCCGCCGACCTCAACAGGTCATCCTCCCACTTCTCCATGACCTTCTGGTGTTCCTTCACCATGAGGTCCTTTTTTACCTGTGCCTTCACCTCTTCAAAGGGGATCCCTTTTCTACTTTCCATCTCCCTTATCTGGACGATGTAATAATCATCGCCGAATTCGAAGACGTCGCTGATGTCCCCTGGCTTGAGCGCGAATACCTTCTTGTGGAACCCGTGGAAAAGCATGTATTCGACTTGATTTCGACACTCATAGACATCTACCTCCAGGAGGCCTCCCCTGGAGGCCGTCTCCTCATCATCGGAATATTTTCGTGCAACCTCGGCAAAGTCCTTTCCCTTTTTGAATGAAAGGAAGGAGGGCTTCAGCTCCCCATAAGCCTCCATCGCCCTTTCGAAGGCCTTTTCCTTTTCCTCCTTCTTCTTGCCCCCATTGATCACGATCATGCCGATTTTTGCTTCCGCTGGATACTGGAAATCGTCCTTATGTTCTTGATAATAGTCCTCGACCATCTTATCGGTAATGTGGATTAAATCCTCCATCTCCTCTCGATGAAAGACTGGATAGAGGCTGGCCATGGTCAAGAACTCTATCTCCTTCTGATGCTCGACATGAATCATCTGATTGTACGTATCCTCCACGATCAGCTCCCTGTCGATCATACGATCCACGATCCTCTTCTGGTCCTCGAAGTCATTATGGGCAAAATCACAGAGCATCGGTGGCTTCCCCTTCTGGACCTTCTTGGCCATCCCCTCCATATGGTGGCATTGATGGGGTGGCGTTTTTCGCGTGTACTCCTTGGTGAAATCATCAATCGTGTATTGTTTGCCGTCGATGGTGAAAAGAATCCTATCCCCGTTCTCCTTCAGGTAGTCCTCCCCTTTCTGCCATCGGTATTCCCTCGCGATTTCATCACGGATTTCCCCATAGGGCTTGAAACGGCCTGGTTGTTTTCCCAATACCTTGGCGATAGAGTAGGAGTCCCCTTTTTTGAAGACCGGGCTGATCTCTCCCACCTCGAGGGAAAAGACTGCTTCGTCGAACTCCTTCCCGTTACTCCCCCGGGCAATCCACCTGGGTTCCAATGACCCGCGGGTATCGCTGGAGTATCCTTGGGCAACCGTTCGGAACTCAGCCCCCGATCTCAATTCGGTCAACGCGGCCTCCGCATTTTCCTTTGCCCGCTTTTCTGCTGGACAGGCCGGGCAATCCTTTTTATCTTTATCAACTTTGATCTCGATCTCCTCGACCCTGACCCGTTCGGGAACCCGATACTCATCGCCGTGGAGCCCCTCCTTGTGCCTCTGGTAGAAGTCCTTCAATTCGTCCGCGCTGACCTTAACCCTCAACACCTCGTAATTCCTCGTGATCGATGCCTCCCTGCGTAATCTTCCGAGATAATCCCCGCTAACCGTCTCCACCTCCTTGGCAATTTTAGGGTGGATTTTCCGATGGAGTTGGACGAGCCTCGGGAACCGCTCGGATAACGGAACTCCTTCAAGTCTCCTTTTCTGGAATTCATAGCTCTCCCTGAGATCCCCGTACTTCTCGTTTGAGTTCAGGATCTGCTCATGGAATTTCATGTGTAAGAAGGACATATTCAGCTCGTCCGTCACATTCCCCAGCTTCTCCCGAATAGGTGTACGAAGATCGATTTTTTTCTGCTTGATGACGTTGGCGATGGCCACGGGTAATACCATATCCTTGATCAACGCCTTGCGCCCTTCCATCCCTTGATAGCGCCCCTTACAGCAGGGCATGAGTCCTTCAAATTTGGTATTCAATTGGTCCCTGGTAATCTCCCCTCCGTTGAAGGAGGCAACCACATTGGAGTTGGGCGGGTCGATACCGACATCCTCTCGGCCACATCCCAATCCCACCAAAAGGGGCACTACGATAAAAGGAACTATCCATCTCAGGACCATTTCGGCACCTCCCCCCGTAACCTCTATTTCACGAATTTGAGGTTGACCCTCTCCTTTTTCGAATCGATGACAAACTTCTTTGCCTTGGCGAGGATCTTCTCTATCGTCTCCAGGTAGAGCCGATATTCGGTGACATGCTTTGCCCTTCGGTATTCCCTGAGCATGGCCGAGAACTTCTCCGCGTCTCCGCGTGCCACGTTTATGACCTCCTCCCTATAACCCTCGGCTTCGCTGATCGTCTTGTGGGCCCTGCCCCTCGCCTCGGGGATGACGGCGTTCCAGTACCCCTGGGCTTTGTTTATCCTTTCCTCCCTCTCCTCCTTTGCACTGGCCACGTCGCGAAAGGCCTGGGCGACTTCCTTGGGCGGGTTGACCTCCTGTAGATTGACGTTGAGGATGTATAATCCCGAACGGTATTCATCGAGCATTTTCTGGGCCTCGTGGGCGATCACCTTCTGGATCCGGGATTTGGCTACGGTCAAGAGGTCATCGACTTGCGTCCTTCCAAAAATCTCCGTGGTGGTCGTGCGGGCAACGTCGGGAACCAGGGAATCGGGATTATTCACGTTAAAGAGGTAGTCCGAAGCGTCCTTGACTCGGTACTGGATATTCGTCTTGATCTCAAGGATATTCTCATCGCCCGTTAGGAATTGATTCTTCGCCGAGATGGGGTTTGGACGGGGTTTCTTTAATCTCCTTGGAGAAGTTCCATGCATCCCATGCCCACCTTCTCCTCCCGCAGGTGAGGAGGAAGATCCCTTTCTGGGGAACAAGAGGGGCTCCCGTGATAGTGACACCCCCACGTCAACCCTCCTGATCTCCATGACGTTCACCTTCTCGATGGCCTCAAATGGCCAGGGAAGATGATAGCGAAGCCCCTCGGTTATCTGCCGGCGGACTTCCTTGCCAAATATCCTGGCTACTGCCTCTTCGCCTGGCTCTACCGTGTAAACGCCCGACAACAAGTAGACGGTGAGGACAAACCCTATAAGGATATATCCCAGCCACTTTTTCCTCAAGGGAATATGCCTGAATGCGCCCTTGATATCGTCTATAGGGGTAACCCCTTCCTCGGCCTTGAATATGTGAAGGTAGACACTCCTTGCCTTTCTCCCCAGGCCTCTGGACTCCATGAAAATCCTCCGCGTCATCTCCGCAAAAACCTCTTTCCAATGAGGCCCCGAGGGTCTCATTTCCTCTTTCCCCTTTTCTTTTCTTGAGGTCTTCTTGGAGACCTTGGGCCTTTTCGACCGGTCATTCTTTTCCATCTTCATCCCTCCTTGATTCATCTTTCCTCCGTAGGGCCCCGTCGGATTTCAGCCTCTCCGAAGATCTTAAAAGATCGGGATTGGACGTGTTGATGAATTTCAGGAGCTCCGAATCCGCCGTCAACACAACGGTGGTTTTGCCGTCGATGAACTTCTCGTAGGACTCCAGCGTCCTGATGAGCTCGTAGAACTTGATATCCTTCTCGTATGCCTCCGCGTAAGTCTTTATGGCTATGGCCTCACCCTCTCCTCTTATCTCCTGGGCCCTCTCATAGGCTTCGGAAAGGATGATCTGTCTCTGCTTGTCCGCATCGGCCCTGATCTTCAGGCCCTTTTCCGTCCCTTCCGAACGGTATCCCTTTGCGATCCTCTCCCGCTCGGCCTTCATCCTCCTGAAGACGCTCAACTTGTTCCTCTCCGGGAAATTGAGGAGGGTGACTTTCACATCTGAGACTTCAATCCCGTAATCCGTGGCCTTTCGCGCGACCTCTTTCTTCACCCCAACCATCATCTGACCGAACCTGATCCTCTCCGCATCGATGGAGATGAGGGAGGAGAGGTCGTATTTCCCGACCCCAATTCCGATCTCCGAGAACATGATATCCGCCAGCCTCGTTTCGGCCCCCACCCTGTTTTTCACCGTCTTCATGTACTTGATAGGGTCGTCGACCTTCCAGACCACATAACTGTCAACCATAACATTCTTCTTGTCTTCGGTGAGATATTCCGTTTCGCCCATCTCATAGGTCATCAGTCTATTGTCGTAGCGGTTAACGCTCTGGATCGGATCGGGCCATTTCCAGCCCAATCCCGCCGTTTTGATGGCCTTTATGGGGTCACCGAATTGGGTGATGACGACATACTCCCGTTCGTCCACCTGAAAAAAGATCAGCCCACTGGCCGCGATCACCAATATGGCGATGACGATCATGAAAATCTTCCTTTTCATCTCTTTGCCTCCTTTCTCATTCAATCACGGTCTTTTTCACATCTTTTCCGAAGAACCAGAGGTCCATGACCCCTTGTTTCACCTCAGGATTGATGAGGATCTTTTCCACAGGGGAAAGGACCTTTTCCATTGTCTCTATATAAAGCCTCATCTCCGTAACCTGCCTCGCTTTTCCATGCTCCTCATGCTGGAGGAGGAAACGCGAGGCCTCCCCTTGGGCGTAATTGACGCGCTCGGCCCTGAACCCTTCGGCCTCCATCACTATTTTCTCCGCCTTTCCCCTTGCTTCTGGTATGATGCTGTTCAGGTATCCATAGGCCTCGTTGACGTAAGTCTCCCTGTCTTCCCGGGCACTGGCCACATCCCGAAAGGCCCCCATTACCCCTGAGGGCGGATCAGCCTGGAGCAACTGGACTCCCACAACATGGACACCCGAATCCCAGCGATCAAGGGAGGACTGGGTAAGCACCTTGGTCTTCTCCAAAACAGGGGACTTCGCCGTGGTCAATATGGAATCGATTACCATCTCGCCCACAACCTGTCTCAAGGCCGACCTTGTTGCATCCTTGACGAGTCTTTCCGGGTTCCCCAGGTTAAATAGGTAATCCGATGCATCCTTGATCTGATAGTGGGTGGCGACGTTCACTTTGATCAGGTTCTCATCCCCGGTAAGCATCAGATAAGAGCCCGTCTCCAATCTCCTGATGTCATCCACCTTCACCCGATCCACCGATTCGATGGGCCAGGGGATGCGGTAATGAAAACCGGGCTGTATCTCATCCCTGACCTTTTGACCGAAACGCCTGACGATCCCCCTCTCGTTCCACTGGATGGTGTAGAACCCCGTCGAAATATAGGCGAGCAATACCACCAATGCCAACGTGATGGCTGTTTTGGGTCGTCCCGCCCTCAGCCCTCCCTCCTCTATATGGCAGGAATAGTCAGCCGATACCTTTGAGGTGAGAGAGACCAATGCCCGTGTAAACAATCGGAATCCCGTTTGAAGGACGAAGAGCGTGACCACAACTGCTGCAAGCATATCCAGGTTGGTAAATCCCACCAAGTAACCCGCCAACCCAATGATCACGGCGATCTCCATCACCACATGAATCCTGCAATGGTATCCGTCCGCAACCAAACTGGGAGAATGGGTTGCTTGCCCCACATAGATCTTGAATCTTGCCATCAGGTAGCAGATGGTCGCCCCCAAAATCGCCCCAAGGGTGACGATGGGGACATGGGTGAGCATTGGGACATGGGGCGTGGTCATCTTGATGAACATCTTGTAAGCCAGATAGAAGACGAAAAGGGAGATGAACAGGGCGACCACATTCTCGATTTGACCTATTCCTCGTGTAAACCGACTTTCCTCCTTTTTGGAGACGATGAACCCGACGAAGACTGCCAAGGAGACAAACAGTCCTTGGACCGAATGCCACCCGCTCATCTGGAGGGCCATGCTCCCTGAAATCCCGGCCAGGAAGAATTTTAGGGCGACCAAAAAGATGTTTGCCCCGATGGCGATCAATAATGCCTTTTCTTTTCTTCCCATAGAAGTCTCCTCCGATATACGTTCAGTGAATCATTTCTTGAAGGCAAAACACACACACGAAAAGTGCTATAAAAATTTTTCAAGCTTGATGAAATCGATTGCGGAAATTTACGAGCTAAATTGGGGGGGCCTAAAAGGAGATAAAATGAGTTCCCTTGGGGAAAAAGCGCTGTCTATCAGAAGAAATAAGCCCATAAGGGGTAAGACAGAAAGAACGAACAACCCAATTCCGATATAGGCAAAGGAATGGGATTGAAGGGCACAGTTTACGTGCTGGAGAAGGCCGATGCCATGGTTGCCTGAAGGGCAGAAATGGGAACACGTGGCAACATAAAAAACGCCCAAAGTCAAAAACGCCAGTAAAATAACGAAAAAAGGTCCTTTTTTCATGATGTCTATAGAGCGGGTCCGTTTAGAAACGTATAATAGGGTAGTGACACTTTAAAGTCAACAAGTTCGAAACAAGAAATTGCCGAACAAAAACCATACCAAACGTCCACCCAGTCCCCCAGAACAAAGGAGGATGGTGGCGGGCAGTTTTACGTCATGCCCAGGACAGGCTTCAGTGGCCTTCACCGCAGTGAGCTACCCGAGGCATCATAAATCGCTTCATTTTCCTCACCCCCTCTCTCCTCACGGGAAAAGATTCTAAGCTTCTAAAAGGATGAGAGGTCTTTCCCCATTCCAAATATTTTTCCTCTCCCCTTGTTCCCTCATCTCCTGACATTCCACGCACAGGGTGGCCGAGGGATTTGCCCTCAGTCGCCTCTGGGGTATCCTCTCCTCGCAATCCTCACAGATACCAAATGTTCCCTCCGCGATTCTCCCCAGGGCCCGGTAAATTTCCCCGATCGCACGACCCTCCCTCTCATGAAGATAGAAGAAAAGGTCCCTCTCAAGTTCCCCGCTGGCCTGATCGAGGGTATCGGAATTACCACCCTCCAGCCCGGGAATTTCTCCTAATCCGTATCGATGCTCCAAAACTCGAAGCTTTTTCAAGAGGAGTGATCGGAAAGGCTGCAATTCGTTCCTCCTCATCCCTCTGCCCCCTTTTTCTGAACTTGTCCAATGGGCAAGAGCAATGATCGTACCAACCCCTCCACTTTGAAAAGGTTTCCTCAGTACCAACCGTTTAACTATCCGAAAGCATTTAATTGTTGAAACTACTGGCAATAAGAAGGCCATCCGAAGACCGCCGCGGATGGCCTCATGGGTGTAAATTTTTTTTGCGCTTTCTACCCTTCGAAGGGGAGATTTGAGTAATTCCTATACACCTTTTTGCCCTTCCCGGATACCGTACTCCTTCAATTTATTCTGAAGGGTTTTCCGGCTGACCCCCAAAATTCGTGCGGTTTGCGTCCGATTCCCCTCGGTCTCCTCAAGGGTCTGAACGATCACTTCCTTCTCCACCTCTTTCAGGGTCATTCCCGAAGGGACAAAAACCCTCGGCTGCTCCTCCCCTTGTACCCTTTGAACGGGATGCGGGAGATCGTCTAGTGATATATATTCACCCCGGCACAAGAGGACGGCCCTCTCGATGGCATTTTCCAACTCCCGAATGTTCCCAGGCCAATCATACCGCATCATCAAATCTACGGTTTGGGACAAAAATCCCTTGATAGGAATTTGGTTCTTTTCACGATAGACATTCAAAAAATGCTTCGCCAGAAGGGGGATATCCTCCTTTCGTCTCCTTAAGGGCGGTACCTCTATGGGTACCACGTTCAACCGGTAGAAGAGGTCCTCCCGGAAATTCCCCTCCTTCACCTCTTCCTCCAGATTCTTATTCGTTGCGGCGATAATTCGAATATCGACGCTGATGGTCCTCGTGCTACCAAGGGGTTCGAACTCCCTCTCCTGTAATACCCGCAGCAATTTTACCTGGGTGGCCGGACTCATTTCACTCACCTCATCCAGAAAGATCGTGCCCCCGTTGGCCATTTGAAACCTTCCCTCTTTACGGCTGATCGCCCCCGTAAAGGCCCCACGCTCATGGCCGAAGAGTTCACTTTCAAGGAGAGTTTCGGGAATGGCTGCACAACTGACCTTGATGAAGGACCTCTTCGCCCTCGTGCTGTTTTGGTGCAGGGCGTTGGCCACGATCTCCTTTCCCGTTCCGCTCTCTCCATAGATCAGGACGGTTGCGTTGCTGGGAGCTATCAAGGAAAGGGTTTCAAAGAGGTCTTTCATCGATTTGCTCTTTCCGATGATCCTGGAGAAATCGAATCGATCGCCGAGACGCTCTCTGAGAACGATGTTTTCCTCTTTTAGCCGGTGGTGGTCCAGGGCCTTGTGGATCAGAATCTTGAGTTCCTCTATATCCAATGGCTTGGTGAGGTAATCATACGCACCCGATTTGAGGGCATCTACCGCCGTCTCCACAGACCCGTAGGCCGTCATAATGATGATGGGAATTTCCGGGCTGATCTTCTTAACCTCCTGGAGGGCCTCGATTCCATCCAATTCGGTCATTCTCACGTCCATCAGAATGAGGTCGTAAAATTCCCCTTCCACGGCCTGGATGGCCGTCCTTCCGTCATCGGCCTCGAATATCTGATACCCCTCCGAGCTCAAAACGGCGTTGAGCATCGTACGATGGCTTGCTTCGTCATCAACAACAAGGATCTTCTCCTTTGCCATTCCTCCACTCCTTTATCGTAACAACAGAGGAAAATACTTACCAATCATTAAACATGATGGCTTCGTAAAAAGTCCAACTTCTGCGTTGCACTGCATCCCCTGCCCTGTTAAATTGAAGGCAGCCATATCAATATA
>CBDUXJ010000048.1:0-11525 GCA_965371165.1 uncultured Syntrophobacterales bacterium
TCTCTCTCCGATCCGTATTACACGAAAAGATGGAGAAAACCAGGTGCAATAGAATCACCCCTTTTTCCTTCCTTGGGGGGTTCTCATGTTAGGAGTAAAAAGAGGGAACTCATTTCCCGGAAAAAGGAGGGATCCCGTGAAAACTTCCCCTTTTGTCTTCGCTTTGGCAACCATGATTTGTTGGGGGATTGCCCCCATTTTCGGCAAAGTCGCCATGCTTCGGATAGATCCCTGGGTGGGGCTGGCGATGAGGAGCTTTATTATCACCCTCATCATGTTAATCTGGGTTATCGTGACCGGACATATCCACTCAACTGTTCCAAATCGAATTTTCAACCTGGGGGCTGATCTGCTCGGAGGGGATTTTAGCCTCTTTCTTAGGCCATCTCGCCTATTTCTACGCCATTAAATATGGAATGATCTCCCGAGTGATCCCCATTACGTCGGCATTTCCATTGATTGCCCTTCTGGGTGGTCTGTTCTTGTTTTCGGAGAGGATAAGCTGGGATAGACTGGTCGGATCGATCATGATAATAGGAGGGATCATTATTATTCGCAGGTAATCCCGACATTGCCGCATTTTATGACTTCGGTAGGGAGTATTTTTCATAGGTGAACACCATTGTCCCTTCGCTTCAGTACTTCCGAAGTGACCCTTTCGGGGTTCGCAGGCGGGGAATACTTTCCCCTTCCAGCCTCTAAAGGGCTGGCCTTCCCCTTTCCTTCGACTGGGTTCAGGACAAGCTCTGCTCACCCTCGATGGGTACCCCACTTCTCCAGCAGATTTCGCTCATGGACAACTGTGTTGCCTAAAAAACCAGGAAACTGCGATAATTTTCTCATTGTGAAAACGGGAAGATTCCGATAAAATTTTTGTTGTTAGGGAACGTTTGAGTTGGATCCATTAGATCCATGAAGGAGATCAAAAACCAATTTTCGTGGTCCAAATCCAGGGATGAAAGTTTTCAAACCTGCCTCAGACAGTATTATTTCAATTACTACGGGTACTGGAATGGATGGCTGGATGATGCCCCTCCAAGGACGCGTCAAATCTACATCCTGAAAAACCTGAAAACTCGGCAAATGTGGGCAGGCGAAAAGATACACCAGTGCATAGAACGGACCATTAAGAACCTGCAAAGGGGGATCCCCCTCCTTGATATAGATCAGATCGTTTCCATCACTCTCAACAGAATGAGGGCTGACTTCAAGTCGTCCAAGATGAAGAATTACCTCAGGACCCCCAAGAGCTGTGCCCTCTTTGAACACGAATACGATCTGGTTATCCCCGATGAATTATGGAGGGAGACGGCCCATAATGTGGAACGTTGCCTGAGGAATTTCTACAATTCGGAGATATTTCGGGAGCTGAAAGAGGTCTCCCCGGGTCATTGGCTGGAGACGGAACAATTTTCCCACTTCATATTAGAGGGGATAAAAATCTGGGTGGTTATGGATTGTTGTTTCAAATCAGATTCCGGCATCACTATTATCGATTGGAAGACCGGAAAGAGCACCACTGAGGACAACTCCATTCAGCTATCCTGTTATGCCCTCTATGTCTGGGATAAGTGGGGGATTGATCCCACGAAGATAAAGATCGTCGAGTATAATTTATCTACCGATACTCCAAAGGATTTCTTCATTACGAGGAGGAACATCGAGGACATAAAGGGTTACATTCGGGGAAGTGTAGCCGACATGAGATTCCTCCTCATCGATATGAAGGCCAATATTCCAAAGGACGAATCTTGCTTTAAACGTGTCGATGATAAACGGATTAGTAATCAGTGTAATTTCAGAAAAATCTGTAAGGGGAGGTGAATAAACGAGGGTGCTTCGAATAATGGGGATGGACGAACATCTCTATAGGTATTGGTACTGTTACTATTTCCCCCCCGTGGTTTGGTATTTCATCATAGCAGGTAACGTGATCCTGGAATATAACGAAGGAGTTTCAAGCTTGTTTGCCTTTGTTTCCCTGGCACAGCTTATCATCACGGGGTTGCTAATCCCTAAATTTATCCTTCAGCTCACCTCCAGAATAGAAGGATTGGAGGAGGAGGGAAAGGCGCACCGCAAAATTTTGCGCAAACTGGAGCGGAAGGGTGTTATTAAGGGGGATGGGGTGGGAGGCTTTACGGTATCATGAGGTATTCGGTGGAACCCGATCGACCGTCTATGGGAAACCCATCACCGGACTCGAAGGGAAGGGTTCGGCCGAATGGAGTGAGCAATATTTTTGAAATAAGTAGCCCAAATACGTAACCGTAATTGCGAATCGAAGCACTTAGGAAGGGGGTAAAAAGGTGGGAGTTGCTGAAAGAAGAGAATATCTATCGTCTGCTTCCGAGAATCTTGAAGCGGTGAAACAAAGCGTGGAAGGCTTAATCGTCGACATAGAGAATCTATTGGCAGACTGGAAGGAGAGCCTAAGCCTTCTGCCCGAAGATTCTGAGGATTTGGAGGAATACCAGGAGAAGGTCGATGATCTTGAAGAGATCTTGAGCAATCTGGAGGAGGCAAGAGGAATCATAGAGGTTATCGTTCTTGAACCATGATCCCCTTTGGGATCGAAAGCGTGAGTTGGTCGACTGAGAGATCGTTATAAAGGGAGGTCTGGGAATATGGGGGAGATCAAAAGCACGTGGGATATTGTGATGGAAAAAACTAAGGGCTTGAAGGTTACCCTCAGGGATAGAGAGAGGATTAAGAAAGGGGAACTAATCTCCAGAATCAACGCGATCTTCCACCGGTATATGGATGCCCAGGGGAATGAGGCCTACCTTCAGAGGGAGTTGGAGGGGCTTCGGGTAGAGGAGAAGGAGGTCGCCAAGAGGGAGCTCCTTCTCCTGCTCTTGGATGCCATTGACCTGTCCAAGGATAACGGCAAAATCATTACGGGAATTGAAACCCTGAAGGGGAAACAGGCAGTGAAAACCCTGGAAAGGTTGCGCTTTTTGGCATCAGAGTATAAGGCATCAAGGGATGAACGGGCCAGGGAGGTCGAGGGAATTTTTGGCCGAAGGTTGGCCGCCATGGGGATATCCGGGTCGGCGGTTCAACCTAGCCTTGAGGGGAAAAGGGATTGGGTTGAGGCCTTGAAAGGGCTTCAAAGGGATTACGGGAATCGATTGGATGCATTGAGGGAGAAGTTGCTGAATTCATAAAATGGGGAAATAATTTTCCCGGATAAAATTGAAATTCCGCAGCACTGACTGTCTTCCCATGATGATCTCTCCATGTCCGGGAAGGAAGACATCGATATCCAGTTGAGATAACCTCTGAATACTGTGCTTCAGTTGCTTTGCATCGCCTCCGGGGAAATCCGTCCTCCCCACACCGCCATAAAATACCACATCCCCCGAGATAAGCACTTTCTTTTTCGGCCAATAGAAACAGAGGGAGCCGGGAGAGTGTCCAGGGGTGTGGTAGACCTGTAGGTCGATCTCTCCCAGTTTTAGGGTCCCCTCCTTAAGGTAGAAGTCAGCCCTGAAGCGAGGGGATGTTGTCCCCATCATCTGATAAATGGTCTCTCCATGATCTTTCAGGTAGCGTTCTTCCTCTCGATGCATGGCCATGAGGACCTTGGATTCCACGAATTGCGAAAGGGCTTCGAAGTGATCAGGATGACAATGGGTGCTCATGATGAGGTCAAGGCCTTGGGGGCTGAGGCCGTCTTTCTCCATGGAAGCAAAAAGCCTTCCAAGGTGTTTGAGATGGCCAGCATCGACGAGGACAGTGACATCTCCTCCAATGATATAGCTATTACAATTATTCTCAATGGAGTTTTCCCACGGGTAATAGAAGAGGTCCTTCTCTATGATCATGGGATCGGAATACCTCCATACCATTAAACATGAAAGGGTCCAGGGCCAAAAAAATTCACTTATCGCCAGTGACCCCCTTTTTCACCCCTTCGGCTGACTCCCCTTATCCCAAAAGGGTGGAAATGTCAAGGTGAATGGTTTATATTTTCTGAGATTTCATGACTTCTATAGGCGATATTTTTCTGAATCTTTATAATTCTTCATGCAAGGGGAAATGCATCCTAGCCCTGATCCCTTGAGGGGTTGAATGTCCAAGGATGGAAAGATGGTATTAAAACAGTATGAAGTCGGTAGTTTCGCCGTTTTCGCATACCTCGTTGGAGACGAGGATACGGGGAAGGGTTTGATAATCGACCCGGCCGATGAGACCGAGATGTTGATCGAGGAGGCAAACAAATTGGGTCTTGAAATCACCTATATCGTCAATACCCATAGCCATGTTGATCACATCATGGGGAATGCGGAGATGAAGCGGAGAACGGGGGCTGAGATTATCATCCACGAAGCAGAGGAAGAATGGTTGCTCCGTACCCCCTCCTATATGCTCGATATGTTCAGGGCTCAACCTTCTCCACCGGCCGATATAACCGTCAAGGATGGCGACTCCATCACGGCAGGAGGTGTCGTGCTGAAGGTGATTCATACCCCTGGTCACTCCCCAGGTGGAATAAGCCTCCATCGGGATGGAATGGTCTTTACCGGGGACACGCTCTTCGTGGGATCGGTTGGAAGGACAGATTTCCCATATGCTTCATGGGAGCAATTGGAGCAATCCATCAGGACGAGGCTCTATATGCTGCCCGGAAATACCATCGTATATCCGGGCCATAACTATGGATTTTCCCCTTCCTCCACCATTGGCGACGAGATACTCAATAATCAGTTTGTGAGGGGGTAGGGGGTCGTCGTGAAATTTCACTGTCTTCTCAAAAAGATCTCCCCATAATAGGCCGTTACGCCCTCGTTGCTCTGGTCGGTATCCGTCTGGATACCGAGGGCAAGGATTCCCTCTGGGTTGGTGCCGAAGGCAGCGCGATAATCATCCAAGAGATTTCTCTTCTCCCGTATCCATAGGTTTGCCTTCTTTTCCCCGCTCTCCAGGACGATGACCTTGGAATGCTTCACCGAGGGGTTATCGATGATCTGCCCCTTCTCGATCCTGTTTCCCCAAATGTATTCTATCCGGGGCCCGAAGGGCTCATTCCTCCTCATGATTTTCTTCACCAGATCCTCGAGGCCATACCATAGGGGCGTCTCCTCGGGTTCGGACCGAAAGACGACGATGACCCGAGCTGCGCTGTCATTGCGGTCTTCTCTAGTCTCTATAGCCTGTCGGATGACATTGCTGATCTTCCATCTCCAGGAGATGATGGGGTAGTTCTTCAACTCCGCCTTCGCCTCTTTGAAGAGGGAGGAAGAGGTGCCGATACCCTCGGCCTTGAGGACATACCTACCACGATATTTGACGACCTCGTAACTGGTTGGGGAGGTATTAAAATACGTCACGGTCTTCCAGCCCTTGGGACTACCGTCGGCTTCTTTCCCGGTAACGAATTTCCCAATGGCTATGCGATTTGCCGCCCCCAGAAGGGAGGAGGGTTCTAAAAAAAGGGGGATGAAAAGAAGGATGGAAATCAGGGAAAAACCCCCGGCTCTCGGGAGTCTCGAAGTCCTCTGCATCGAATTTTACCCCCTTTGGTCCAATCTATTGGATTCTCGATCCAACGTCAAGAGCCCTTATGGGTATGGCTATTCAAATCGAAGGATCCCAGGAAGAGAGAAAGTTATGGGGATACAAATTGGAAGGAATTTTCCGCTGCTAAAGGATGACGCCGATGCGATCCTTTAGAGTGATCTCCCTTTCGGTCACCTCACAATTAAAGGCGAATACCTTCAAGCCCAAATCATGAGCCATTTTTAGGGTTTCAGCGAAGTGGGGATCCGCCGATTCATTAAGCAGAAGTCCTGGGAGCCTGGAATAAATGGAAACCCAACGGCCATGATAATCGACTAAGGCGAGGTCGTATCGGGTCTTCCTCCTCCTGGACTTCCTTTCCCTGGGCTTGATCGGTCTTCGAGTTATTAGCAATTCCCCCATCCGTCCGGAGTTGGGGATGTGGGCATATTCCTCCCTCCCATCGATATGGACGGAGGCGAGGAAGCGGTTTATCCGTTTGGTGAAGCTTGCATTGAGAAGGGGATCGGTAACCTTCACCTTCCATTTCTCCCCCTCAGGGTAAACGTTCCTCGTCGTCTGAGTCCAGCTCAGGCTCGACGAGGTCGAACCAGATCACCCCCAATTTATCCAATCGGCCGCTGTCGAAGGGAGCCGGCGGTGCTCCCTGTCTGGCCCCGCGGGAAAGGACGAGGGGAAAGACCACCTTATTGCTGGCGTTTCCGCCCTTGTCTCGGATGAAAAGTGTCAGGTTGAGCTGGGTCCACTCGGCCAGAAAAAATCCCTCACCAGCGGAGCTGAAAAAAACGAGATATCCCTTCAGCTCCTCCCGGTGCCTCTTCTTGATGCGTACGTAACTGGAGGAATACCCCCCATACCCTACCTGATCGAGGATGCCAACAAATTCCCGCATATCCCCATCCGGGTCGTTGGCCACCACGTAGATATTCCAGGTGTCGCCGTGGTGGAGCTCCTCGGAGGCAAACCAGTGGGTGATTACGGGCGGGGTTCCCCCTGGCTTGATAAGCCAATCGGATAGAGATTTGGAGTATCCCATGCTCATGGGAAGGGCCAAAAGGGCCCATATGAAAATGAGTGCACTGATTTTCTTCATGTGGATCTCCTTTCTATCCTTATTATTCCCTCCTAAAATTATACCTCAAGAGGAGAGGTTAGTCATCAATTTCCTTAGGACAGTTTTTTGCAAGATAGGGAGCAGGTATGGTAGTATTAACGAATAAATAATCGCCGACACGGTCCTCTCTGTTTCCTTTCTTTTTGATTCGACGGGAAGCACACATTCATGTCGACCAAGTGCAGTTTGGTTCAACAAGGGTATATGAGGGGAAGCTGTATCACCCGGGCGGATGGCAAAAAGGCATTAGCCTGTGAGGTGACCCTCAAGGAGGGGAGCGGAAGGATATCGAGGCTCATGGAATCCATCCACCTTTCCAGACCTGAGAACTACCTTTCCATTTATCAATCGGGCTGTAATTTCTCATGCCGCAAGTGTCACTCCTGGTATTTTAGCAAGGTAGCAAGGGGAACGTGGTATTCACCCTCCGAGATGGCAATGCTCTGCGTGGATTACGATAAAAGGGTAACCCTGAGGGAGCCAAGGGATAGGGCCACATCATGGCACGCCCATGATAGTTGCCGGTGTTGCGGGGCCTGCGTAATCTCCGGGAAGAGGTCATCAATCTGTCCCCAGGTTCTCTCCCCGAGGGATATTGTCTTGAGCCCCCAGGGGTTCGGGCCGGCAAGGAATATCGTGGGTTTTACCGGGGGCGATCTCTGCTGCAAGCCGGATTTTTATGCCGAGTGTGCTCGATTAATCAAGGAGAAGACTCACCTGTGGGTTTTGATCGAGACAAACGGTTACGGTCTCACCCCTGAAAACCTAAACCTTTTGAGAGACGCGGGTGTGGACTCCTTTTGGTTGGATATAAAGGCCTTCGACGATGAAACTCATAAGTGGTTGACAGGTTGTACCAACAGAGGGATATTGGCCCTTCCGGAAGAGATGCTCAAAAGGCGGTTTGTCCTGGAGGTCCTTTCCCTTTACATCCCTAAAGTGGTGGAGACGCCGCAATTGACGGAGATTGGGATGCTTCTGTCTCGCCTGGACCGCAATATCCCCTTCACTATTTTGGCCTTCTTCCCCGAAAACCAGATGAAGGATTATCGACATCCCAATGTCCAGGAGGTGGTAGAGGCTTTCAACGAGGTTAAGGCTACGGGATTGAAAAGGGTTCGCCTCGGAAATACTGGGGTTTTTGCCAAGGGAGATGAGGATTATCGGCTATTAGAGGATGCGGTGGGTGTTGGGAATTTTTAGGTTCTCGAGCCATTGCAGGTTTGGCTGAATTCACGGAAACATGGAGGTAGATAGATGAAAGGATATGCCGGGAAAATCTTGAGGGTAAATCTCTCCGACGGGAGGATATCGAAGGAAGAGATCTCGGAGGAGATGAGGAGAGAGTTCCTCGGAGGCAGGGGATTTGCCGCAAAGATCCTCTGGGATGAAGTCAGCGGCGTCGACCCATTATCGGAGAGGAACAAAATCGTCTTTTCAACGGGTCCCCTAACGGGTCTTCCCTTGCCAAGCTCCGGGAAGATGGTCATAGCCTCGAAAAGCCCCCTCACGGGGGGATACGGTGATGGAAATATCGGCAGTATGGCTGCCGTGCATCTACGGAGGGCCGGTTACGATGTATTGATCGTGGAGGGAAGATCCGAGAGGCCTTGCTACATCGCCATTCAAGATGAAAAGGTGGAAATCCTTGATGCCCGCGATATTTGGGGGAAGATGACCTTCGAGGCCCAGGATAGCTTGGAGGCAAAACACGGGAGAAATGTAGGGGCATTGCTCATCGGTCCAGCGGGGGAAAATATGGTCAGATTTGCCACCGTAATCTCCCAGAGGGGGAGGGCTGGAGGAAGGCCGGGGATGGGAGCGGTGATGGGCTCCAAGAACCTCAAGGCCGTCATTGTTAAAGGCACTGGGGAAATTCCCGTCTTCGATAAGGAGAGGTTGCGGGAGATGGGCAAGGAAGGTTACGGGGAGATTAAGGTCAAGGAGAATTATGATTTCTGGATCAGACAGGGCACCATGCAGGTCTTCGAGTGGTGTAATGAGAATAGCTGTCTGCCCACATATAATTTCAGGGAGGGAGCCTTCCGGTTCTCAAAACAGCTGGATGGATATGCACTGGAGGGGGTGAAGGTGGATCGTAAGGGATGTCCTCTCTGCAATATGCAATGTGGAAACATCATCAAGGATGCGGAAAACAGGAATACGGAGTTGGACTACGAGAACGTGGGGATGTTGGGTCCCAATATCGGGATGGATGACCTGAGAAAGGTTGGAGTCCTCAATCGAATGGCGGATGAATACGGGCTGGATACAATATCCTTGGGGAGTTGTCTGGGGTTTTTGATGGAGGCATCCGAGAAGAAGTTGATCGAAGGGCGGATCGAATGGGGGGATTTCGATGCCTGTAAAAAGGCCATTGAGGATACCGTGAAGAAGAGAGGGCTTGGGGAGATCATTTTTGAGGGAGTGCGAAAGGCATCTGAACGGGTAGGAGGTGACTCCCGGGACTGGGCGATGCACGTTAAGGGATTGGAGATTTCGGCATACAACTGCCACGCTTGTCCCGGAATGGCCCTCTCCTTTGGTACGTCGCCCATCGGCGCCCACCACAAGGACGCATGGGTTATCTCTTGGGAGATCTCGACGGATAGGTTTTCCTATAGCAAGGAGAAGGTCGAAAAGGTTATCGAGTTACAGAGGTTGAGGGGAGGACTGTTTGAGAGCATGACCACCTGCCGGCTCCCATGGGTAGAGGTGGACTTCGGCCTCCATTGGTATCCGAAATACCTTGAGGCCGTGAGGGGAACGGGGATTACCCAGGAGGAGATCTCCCTATTGGGCGACAGGATTTATACCCTTATCAGGTCATATTGGATTAGAGAGAATCGAAGTTGGAGCAGGGAAATGGATTATCCCCCATCGAGGTGGTTCGAAGAGCCTCTGAATCAGGGCGATTTGAAGGGATACACTTTAGATAGGGCTCGATACGATGAGATGCTCTCCCGGTATTATGAGATAAGGGGCTGGGATGAAATCGGCATCCCACAAAAGGAGACCCTAGAAGGTTTGGGACTGGGAAATGTCGTCTCAGTCCTTGGGAAAAATGGCTGAATTCAGATTTCTCGGTTACATTGCGGAAATTTTCGGAAAGAAAAAGGTGAGGATCTCCCTGGAAAACCCGAGGAAACTGAGGGATATCCTGGAGGTGGAGTTCCCTGAGGATCGTTCCATCGTGCTCATCAACCAACGGGCAGGAAATTTTGATAGCCTCATACGAAATGGGGATAAGGTGGTTATCATGCCGATGATATCGGGGGGTCGCTAACTGATGTTGGCGAAAGGTCCCTTGATCAGGGCTGTGTGAAGAATTGTTCCGCCTTCTCGATCTCGGAGACCTGGATTATGAAGATGGATTTTTCGACATCTTCCATAACGGATCCGTATGTGTAGTTGATATTGATCCCCGCTTCGCCCAACCTTTTTGCCACTTCTCCCAGCATGCCGGGTTTATTGGTCAGGGTGAAGACCAAAACCGGCTCCGAGTCCAAAAGATATTCCAGTTCCGTTAACCTTTTTTGTGCCTTTTCTGGCTTATCCACCACGATTCGAATGATGGAGTAGTCTGAAGAATCCTTGAGGATACCTCGATAACTTTCCGCAAGGGCTATCCTCCTGCGAGTCCTCTCCCTAATTTTGAACAGTTCCCTCACCGCGTCCTTAGCATTCTGAATATTCATGGCCAAGATGTTAATATTCGATTTGCTCAGGACTTCACAGAGCTTTGCGAGCTCACCCGGGGTATTGATTAAGATGATGGATAATTGAGTCCTTCTCTCCATGGAATCCCTCTCCCTTCCGCGCATAAAGGAACTGTTCGGGGAAAATACCAAATTTATCCGGGGAAGGTCAAGGAAAATATTCTTCTTTATCTATGCGCTCTCTTGGGAATTGACCTCCCCCTGGGGAATCTCCTTGACACACCGAAATCCCAGCCAATGGGCGCCGTTTACGGGATCTTCCGGGGACCACCGAACCGTAGTCCTGACAAAAGTGGCCCGGCCCAAAAAGCATCCTCCTCTCATTAATGGCATATCCTCAATCCAGGACCCTTCGCACATCTCCCACACATTTCCCGACATATCGTAGCATCCATAGGGGCTGGTGCCTTTAGAAAAGTCGGTCACATTGGTAGTCCTTCCAATCTTGAGTTCGCCGGAATTGATATACCCCGCATAAAAGTCATTCCCCCAGGGCCACCAGCGCCGATCAGTCCCTCTGGCGGCCTTTTCCCATTGTTCTTCCTTGGGGAGAGTTTTCCCGGCCCATGCAGCATAAGCTCGGGCATCATCCCACCCCAACCCCACCACAGGCTGCAATGGATCGTCCCATCCCTCTTGTCCCCAGAGAAAGGGTTTCCGATGGCCCGTTTCCTCAATAAATTTGGCGTATTTGGCATTGGTTATGGGATAAACATCGATATAGTATTCACTTACAAAAACCTTCCTTGAGGGGACTTCAGTCACGAAAACCGGGTTTTTCTTCCCATCAAGGGCAAAGATCTGCATCAACTCACCCTCATCGATTCCCAAGGTAAACTCACCCGACGGAATAAGGATCATTTCAGCCTGGTCGTGAGGCGAAACTATCCTCGAGGGGAATGGCGGACCTTGAACATGATCCAGGATATCCCAATTCCTTTCCATCCTCCTGAATTATATGGCGAGAAAGACTAATATACAAGATCCGAGATTTCGGAATCAAATCCTCATTCGTGTACTCATCCGATGGAAACAGCGTTCTTCCCAAATTGGATCATCCACGCTCAGCTTTCCTTCAAAAGGGGAGTTTCCTGAGTTTTACAAGGTGTGTTTTTGTAACGTATTGATTATATGACAAATTCTATTTTTCGTAAGCGAACACCCTT
>CBDUXJ010000049.1:0-11468 GCA_965371165.1 uncultured Syntrophobacterales bacterium
ATTCCTCAGGATTTGCGCGCCTTGCATCTGGATCTTTTTCCTTTGCCGTCTGATTCCGACTTTTTACGAAATGATCAACCATTCCTCAATAATAAAAAATTTCACAAATGTCAACCAGAAAATTTTTTAATTATTGATATTATAATAATAATTGAATCCCGGATGGGCCCAATTTTCCAACCCTATAAAAACCGTTTTATCTCACATTGGTTTCTTCATCTTCCTGGCATAATCAGAAACAATATGGATCATATTAGTTCTATCGCGATTTTCCTCGATCATCCGGACAAAGGCACTCCCGATAACGACCCCGTCGACATACGGGGCGATCTCTCCAACCTGTTGGGGTGTGGATATACCAAAACCGACTACGAGAGGCAGCGCGGTTATCTTTCTTATTCTTTCCACATCCCTTTTGATGTCGACAACTCGAGGCCGCGCGGTCCCCGTGATCCCCGTGATTGAGATGTAGTAAAGAAATCCCGTAGCATCCCTTGAGATCTTCCTGATCCGTTCCGTACTGGTTGTCGGGGCAATCAGGACGATGAAGTCGATACCCGATCGATCCGTGTACCGTCTGAGCTCGGCGGACTCCTCAGGGGGGAGATCAACAACCAAGATGCCGTCCACCCCCACCTCCTTCGCCCTTTTTGCAAATCTTTCGTTTCCATAAATAAAAATGGGGTTGTAATAACCGAAGAGGACGATGGGGATCTCTGAGACTTTTCGTAGGGATTCGATCATGTCAAGGATATCGGAAAGGCTTACCCCGTTTTGCAAGGCCCTCCGGGAGGCAGCCTGGATAATGGGTCCATCGGCTGTTGGGTCTGAAAAGGGCACCCCGATCTCGAGGACATCCACACCAGCGGCATCCAGGCCAATGATAATCTCCTTTGTATGTTCCAGACTTGGATCCCCCGCCGTGAGGTAAGCAATCAGGGCCCTTTCGCCCTTGTCTCTTAAATAGCTGAACTTCCCCTCGATTCGACCCATGATTGTTACACCTCCATTCTTTCAGCGATGATTCCCACATCCTTATCCCCTCTGCCGGAGAGGTTGACCACGATAATCTTATCCTTATCCAGGGAAGGGGCCAGCCTCATGGCATATGCCACGGCATGGGCACTCTCCAAGGCGGGGATGATTCCTTCATATCTGGCGAGGGAGATAAAGACGCGGATGGCCTCTTGATCGTCTATTGTCACATATTGCGCTCGCCCTGTTTCGCGAAAATTGCTATGTTCCGGTCCAACGCCTGGGTAATCGAGGCCAGCCGCGATAGAATGGGCATCATGCACCTGTCCACCTTCATCCTGAAGGAGATAGGTTTTATTTCCGTGGAGGACTCCGACCCTCCCAGCTGATATGCTCGCCGCATGCATCCCTGTGTTGATCCCCTTTCCTGCAGCCTCTACACCGATCATGGCGACCCCGGGGTCGTCCTTGAAGGGATAAAAGAGTCCCATGGCATTGCTCCCTCCGCCCACACAGGCGATGAGGAAATCCGGGAGTCTCCCTTCTCTTTTCAGGATCTGTCTTTTCGTTTCTTTCCCGATGACACTCTGAAAATCCCGAACCATCATCGGATAAGGATGGGGTCCTGCCGTGGAGCCGATGACATAAAAGGTATCTCTAACCCGTGTGACCCACTGGCGTATCGCCTCGCTCATGGCATCTTTCAGCGTTGCCGTACCGGAAGTAACGGGTACAACCTCTGCATCGAGAATGTTCATGCGCAGGACATTGGGAGATTGTCTTTTTATATCCTCTTCACCCATAAATATCTGGCATTCCATTCCGAAAAGGGCGGCAACCGTGGCCACCGCTACACCATGTTGACCAGCTCCCGTCTCTGCGATCACCCTCTTTTTTCCCATCCGCTTCGCGAGGAGGGCCTGTCCCAGGGTGTTGTTTATCTTGTGGGCACCCGTATGATTGAGGTCTTCCCGTTTCAAATAGATTTTGGCACCTCCCAGTTTCTCCGTGAGACGCCTGGCATAATAGAGAGGCATCTCTCTCCCCGCATATTCCCGGAGATAAAGGGCAAGCTCTTCCCGAAATTTCTTGTCCCTTCGTGCCCCAAGGTATGCCTCTTCGAGTTCAATGAGGGCGGGCATCAATGTCTCGGCGGTGTAACGACCCCCAAAGATTCCGAAATGTCCCTTTTTATCTGGTAAAGTTTTTGGCATGGTTTCACCTATTAAGGTATGAGGATTTGTTCGACTTCACAGTCGAAATACCTTTGATTCCTTTCCTCCTATCCGGCGCACGATCTCGATGATCTTCCTGACCTTCTCAGGGTCCTTTCTCCCCGGTGAGCTTTCAGCACCGCTGTTGATGTCCACGGCATGAGGCGAGACGATCTCAATGGCTTCCCGAATATTATCTGCATTTAACCCCCCGGCCATAATGAGCGGGTGCGTCTCTTTGACCTTGACGGCCAATCTCCAATCGGATTTTTTCCCCGTACCTCCATAACGCAAGGGATCGTATGCATCGACAAGGATGGCTCTTACCGGGTAACTGCTCAATTTTCGGAGATCACCCTCTTCCCGGGGAGAAAAGGCCTTGATCAAGAGGGATGACGGGAATTGACGGCAGTACTCGGGTGACTCATTTCCGTGAAGCTGAACCAGGTCGAGACCGCAGTATTCAACAATTTTCTTAACCTCCAGGGCATCGTGGTTCACGAAGACACCAACCTTCGTGATCTTATCCTGGATCCTTTCAATGATTTCCTTGGCGCTTTCCGGTGCCCCGTACCTGGGACTCTTTGAATAAAAGTTAAAACCGAGTGCATCGGTACCACATTTGACCGCGAAGGAGGCATCCTCAAGATTGGTGATTCCGCAGATCTTTATCTCCGTCATTGTTTCATTCTCCCGTGCCCAAAAGTTCTCTGAGTTTTCCTCCGATATCCTCGGCTCGCATCAATGCCTCACCTACCAAGAAGGAATGAATTCCCGCTTTCATTAAAGTTTCAATATCCTCTCTGGTGTTGATGCCGCTTTCACTGACCACGATCTTATTCCCGGGGATAGACGGGGCTAGATTCAGAGTTATCCCCAGGTCCGTGGAAAATGTCCTCAGGTCCCTGTTGTTAATTCCAATGATTTGGGCGCCTGCGGCAAGGGCTTTATCCAGTTCTTCCCGGGTGTGAACCTCAACGAGGGGTGAGAGGCCCAGCGCTTCTGTTAGGCGGATTAATTCCCTTAATTGTTCTTCTTCCAGGAGGCATGCGATAAGAAGAAGGGCATCCCCCCCGAGGATCCTGGTCTCATAGATCTGATAAGGGTCGATGATAAAGTCCTTCCTCAGGAGGGGAAGATCGACGATTTCTCTGATGCCTGATAGATATGTCCTCCTGCCCTCGAAAAATTCCTCATCTGTAAGAACCGAGACAGCTGATGCCCCATTTTCCTGGTAAAGGACGGCAATCTTGAAGGGGTCAAAATCTTCTCTGATCCTCCCTTTGGATGGGGAATGCCTCTTCACCTCGGCAATGATAGAACAGGGGAGCCGACTGATCGCCGCTCTGAAATCGCGGGGAGGGGACAGATCCCTCAAAGCCTCTTCAAGCCGGGAAACGGGCTTCACCTCCTTCAGGGAGGCAACCTCTTTCCTTTTAGCTTCCACAATCCTGTCTAAGATCATCGCCTTCTCTCAGCTATTGCTCAATTCAATTAGGGTCTGCAGTTTTTCAATGGCCGCCCCGTTGTCGATGCACTCCTCGGTCCTCGCAATGCCTTCCCGGATGTTTTTGGCTTTTTCCCCTGCCATGATAGCCAGGGCAGCATTGAGGAGAACGATTTTTCGGCAGGCCCCGTCCTTGCCTGTTAGAACATCCTTTGTGATTTGTGCATTGACCGAAGCGTCCCCGCCAGTAAGCTCCTCACCCCGGTATGTCTCACCGAATATGTCGATGGGGTTAATATTATAGGTGGTGATGAGACCGTCCTTCAATTCGGAGACCCGCGTCTCTCCCGTCACCGTGGCCTCATCGAGGCCGTCAGAGCCATGCACCACAAAGGCCCTTTTTGCTCCGAGGTTTTTCAGGACCCCGGCAAACATCTCCGTCAGCCTGGGATCATAGACGCCGATAAGCAGGGATGTGGCTCCGGCAGGGTTTGTTAAGGGCCCCAACATGTTAAATATCGTCCTGATGCCGATTTCCTTCCGCGGGCCGATGGCGTACTTCATGGCTCCGTGGAGCCGGGGTGCGAAGAGGAAGCCAATACCTATCTGCTGGATACATTCCTCCACGATCTCCGGTCCGGCATTGATGTTTACCCCAAGGGCCTCCAGGACGTCGGCACTTCCGCAGCTACTGGAGACTGCGCGGTTTCCGTGTTTCGCCACGGTGATCCCTGCTGCCGCCACCACAAAAGCCGTCGTTGTGGAGATATTGAAGGTATTCATCCCGTCCCCTCCGGTCCCCACGGTGTCCACGATGATCGGTGAGCGGCCGTCGATCCTGGTTGCCTTCTGTCTCATGATTCGGGCCGCGCCAGCGACCTCTTCCACCGTTTCACCCTTTATCCGGAGGGCGGTGATGAAGGCAGCGATCTGAGCCGGCGTTGCCTTTCCCTCCATCACTTCGTCCATGGCCTCCATCATCTCTGATTCTCTCAGGTTTTCATTGCCGACGACTTTTTCAATCGCTTCCTTGATCATGGCTCAAACTCCTTTCTCCTGACTCGAAATGGTTCAGTTTTGTTTCCCATGGACCATTTCTAAGAAATTCTTGAGTATCCGTTTTCCGTTTGGTGTGAGCACCGATTCGGGGTGAAACTGGATGCCCTCCACCGGATATTCCTTATGCCTGATGCCCATGATTTCCCCTTCCTCTGTTTCGGCACTGATCTCAAAGCAGGCGGGAAGGGAATCTCTCCTCAAGATCAGGGAGTGATAACGTCCCCCGATGAATGGATTGGGAAGACCCCTGAAGATCGTCCGTCCATCGTTGATGATCCGGGAGGTCTTTCCGTGCATGATCCTTTCAGCCCTGACCACCTCCGCACCAAAGGCATAACCGACTGCCTGGTGTCCCAGACAGACCCCCATGGTGGGAATGGTCTTGTCAAATTGCCTAACCACATCAACGGTAATGCCGGCCTCCTTGGGCGTGCAGGGACCGGGGGATAGGAAGATGGCATCGGGTTCCAGTTCCTGAATTTCGTCAATGGATATCTCGTCATTTCGATGGACCACCACGTCCTCGCCGAGCTGGCCGATATACTGGACAAGGTTGTAGGTAAAGGAATCGTAATTATCGATCATCAAGATCATATCTATCCCTCCATTTCTGAATAATCACCGGTTTTGCTATTTCGAGTCCCGATGCGGCCATCCGGATGGCCTGCATCATCCCCATGGCTTTATTGACACACTCCTGATGCTCTTCGTCAGGGTCGGAGTCGGCCACAATTCCCGCACCCGCCTGGACAAAAATCTTTCCGTCTTTGATCATCATGGTCCGAATGGTAATGCAGAAATCCATATTCCCCGTGTAACTGAAATACCCGACTGCTCCCCCGTAGGGGCCCCGTCGGGAAGGCTCCAGTTCATCGATGATTTCCATCGCCCTGACCTTCGGCGCTCCGCTGAGGGTGCCTGCCGGGAAGGTGGCCTTCAGGACATCGAAGGCATCTTTGCCACTGGATAATTGTGCCTGGACGTGAGAGACGAGATGCATGACATGGGAATACAGCTCCACTACCATGAATTGATTGACCTGAACACTGCCGATCCGGGCAATCCTCCCCAGATCATTTCTTCCCAGATCGACGAGCATGACATGTTCCGCCCTTTCTTTGGGGTCCTGAAGGAGCTCGTCGGAAAGGACTCTGTCCTCCTGTTCGCTCTTTCCCCTTCTTCTCGTCCCAGCAATGGGCCTATATTCGACAACCCCCTCTTCACTACGAACCATGACCTCCGGGGATGAGCCGATGAGGATGAGGTCTTCGAACTTGAGGAAAAAAAGATAGGGGGATGGGTTGATGTAGCGAAGTGCTCGGTAAAGATCAATCGGATCCATGCGATTTTCCCTTTGAAATCGCTGGGCGAGGACGACCTGGATTACATCGCCTGCAACGATGTAATCCTTAGCCCTTCCCACCATGGCCTTGAAGTCTTCCGGCATCATATTGGATTGAGGTGGGGCGTCGTTTTCTACCTCCCCGGGGGGTTCGCTCTTTTCAAGGGGGGCCTTCAACATCTCGATCAGGTTATCGATCTTCTCGATCGCCTCGTCGTAGACCGCTCGAAGATCTTCCCTTCCTTCGGTAACAGCACAGGCCACCACCTTGATTGTGTGCCTAACATTGTCAAAGATCATCAAGGTGTCGGTAATGAGGAAAGTCGCATCATCGGTCATGAGATCGTCTCTGGGAGTGGCCGGGAGCTTCTCGAAGTACCGAACCATATCATAACCGAGAAATCCCACGGCTCCACCATAAAACCGAGGGAGTCCATCCACGGGAACGGGGCGGTAGATGTGTAATAAATCCTTCAGGAATCTCAATGGTTCTCCCCGGTGCTTATGGTGATGAACCTCCCCATTTTTCTGGATCAGGACATCCTCTCCCTTGACCCTGAAAATCACATGGGAGTCAGATCCCAGGAAGGTGTACCGCCCCCATTTTTCACCCCCCTCTACGCTCTCCAGCAGAAACACGTTGGGTTTAGAGCGCAGCTTCATGAGGGCCGAGACCGGGGTCTCCGTGTCGGCCAGGATCTCCCGGTAAAGGGGGATCAGGTTTCCATCCTTTGCCAATTTCTTAAATGTTTCAAAGTCCGGATAGTACATGGGTTTAGACTCCTTTTTTTGCGAGATAAAAAAAGCCGTGATGATTCACGGCTTTTTTGTAGTGGGAATGAAACAAAAAAAGCCGTGGAGCCCGGAAGAGGCTTTCCACGGCTTTTCCCTTCTCTGATTTAGAAACTTAGCGGTGGACGAACCTCTCCCCTATGTTCCACCACCACCACCAGTTGTTTCCTTTGGAGATTGTCCCTTTCATCTTTTCCCGTCTCTCAGAAATTTTAGAGAACTATAACAGAGATTTAATACTTTGTCAATCAAAAATTTTTTTGGTGAGTTTCCTGCGTTTCTTGAGTTCTCCCTTGTCCCTTCGCTTCAGTGCCTCCGAAGTGACCCTTTCGGGGCTCGCAGGCGGGGAATACTTGCCCCTTCCAGCCTCTAAAGGGCTGGCCTTCCCCTTCCTGCTCACCCTCGAAGGGTACCCCACTTCTACAGCAAATTACGCTCAGGGACAAGGGAGAACTCTTATGCCTCCTTCATGGCCTTCTAGACCACAATGTATCATGTAAATTTTTAGTAAATCAATGAGGGGTGAATCCATCATGAAGTCGCAAAAGGTGTAAACCTGAGCCGTTCACGATTCCCATATGCTCCTTTCCTTAATCAGCTCCGTTAAAGTCTCTCTATTTTTCTTATTGATTAAGGTTTTTAAGCCAGACAAGGTTTTCTCATAGAGGTCGAGGATTTTGTGGATGTTTGGGTTCAAGGTGATGATCTCGGCATAGAGCCTTGGATTATTCCTGAAGATTTCTTCGATGATGGCAAGTTTCGTGTTAAACATGGGCGTGGCAAACCTTTTTAACTCGGTGAGATCCACGCCCGATTCCCTCAAAATGATCCCCATCGTTATGGAGTTCAGGTGATTCAATCCCTGCACAAGGGCCATCAGCTCATCATGCCTCTCGAGGGTCGTTTCTATTATATTGGCGCCATTTTTTTCGAGGATATCCCTCAGCCAGTCGAGCCACTTTCCCGCCCTCACGGGACAGAGGACAATGTTATGTCCGGCCATGGAATCAACGGTTGGCCCAAAGAGGGGGTGGAGGCCAATGACTTCTGAGATGGAGGACTTAAGCATGGATTTGACCGGTTCTCCTTTCAGGGAGGTAAGATCCATCAAGAGTGACTCCTTTTTCATGTGTGGTCCAACCTGCTCAATGACTTCACGGGTTATGCTGATCGGGACACTCACGATAACCACCAGGCATTCTTTACCCATCGTCGGGATATCCATACCCGTTTTTCTTCCTGACACAAGAACGGTATATCCCTCCTTTCTAAAGAAACCCGCAAACCATCTGCCCATCCCGCGGGTGCCACCGATGATCCCGATTTCAATATCCTTCATTTCAGGGTCCCCTCATGACCAGCCAGATTAGCCCTCTGTCTTAATAAATGATCTGCCAGGACCATGCTGACCATGGCCTCGCAGACGGGGATAATACGGGGGATGGCGGATACGTCATGTCTTCCCTTAATTGAAACCTCCACCGGGTTTCCGCCAACATCGATGGTCTTTTGGGTTTTTTCGATGGATGGAATGGGTTTACAGGCAACCCTGATGACGATTACATCCCCATTGGTGATCCCCGCCAAGATTCCACCAGCATGATTTGTTGAAAATCCCTCCGGCGTGATGGAATCATTACATTCGAAGCCGGTCATTCTAGCGACCCCAAACCCAGCGCCAATCTCAACGCCTTTAACTGCACCGATACTCATGAGGGCCTTGGCGAGATCAGCATCGATTTTATCGAAAACAGGTTCCCCAAGACCCGGCGGGCAACCCTTGACCAGAATCTCCACGATCCCCCCGAGGGAATCCCCGTCCTTCCTCGCCGCTTCTAATTTTTCCGCCATAGCTTGGGCTGCTTTGGGGTCGGGACACTGTAACCTATTCCGGTGAATATCCGCAAAGGAAATCCGTTCTGCGGCGATACCACCTAATTCCTTAGTGTAGGCGATGACCTCGATTCCTTCGCAGGAGATCACTTTTTTTGCGATGGCTCCGGCAGCCACACGGGCCACGGTTTCCCGAGCGGAGGCGCGACCGCCCCCCCGGTGGTCACGGATGCCATATTTCTTGTAATATGTGAAATCACCGTGGCCTGGCCTGAAGATTTCCCTGATCTCTTCATAGGCCGAACTGTCGACATCCCTGTTTTTAATGATGAGGGAGATGGGAGTTCCAGTGGTCCTACCTTCAAAGGTGCCGGAAAGGATTTCTACCAGGTCTTCCTCCCTCCTGGGTGAGGCTGACAGGAGCTGCCCCGGTTTTCTCCTCTTTAGGTCTTTTTGTATATCCGACTCCGTCAAAGGGATGTTGGGAGGACATCCATCCACCACCACACCCATAGCCTTGCCATGAGATTCCCCCCAGGTGGTGACCCTAAAGAGGACTCCTATTGAGTTACCTGACATATCTATTCCCTTGTTTCGTGTGGCGCGAGAGGTTGGACAGGATGTTTAGATTATTTGAGCACTTTTCCAGTCGTAAGGTAGAATTCGACGGATAAGAAGGTTGCAGAACTCGTCTGCGCACGTGTCGATGTCCCTTTCCAAAGTATCGATCGTGAAATCGGCTAACCCCTGGTAGATTGGTATCCTTTGCTTGAGAATCCCCGAGGTTTCCCTTTCCGCACAATCGCTGGCGAGGGGTGGCATTCGTTCCTCTCCCGTTCCGTCATTTCTCATCCTTTCGATGATCGTACGCACATCGGCGGTGAGCCAGAGGAAAAGGCCGTTTCGTTTTAAGGCTTCCCTGTTTTCGACATCCATGACCGCGCCGCCTCCCACTGCAATCACGGTCTCAACCAAAGAGGAAAGTGCTCTGATGACCGCCTTCTCTTCTCTACGGAACAAATCCCAACCCCCTTTGTCGACGATTTCCCTGACCGTTTTACCGGTATGCTTCTTTATGAGCTCGTCCGTATCGTAGAAAGGAATTCGCAACCTTTCCGATATCTTTTTTCCCACCGATGTTTTTCCCGTGCACCGGTATCCAATCAAGATAATGTTCATGGTTTACCCCAGTTTTTTCAGTCCCTCCCAAAAGCTCGGGAAGGATTTATTGACGGTGTTTCCGCCCCTTATTTTTATACCGGGTATCACAAGACCCAGCATCGCGAAGCTCATGGCGATCCGGTGATCATCATACGTCTCTATGTCAGCGCCATGGGGCCTATTCCCATCGATCACGAGGCCGTCATCCATTTCTTCTGCTTTCACCCCCGTTTTTCTCAGTTCGGTGGCCAGTGCTTCCAATCGATTGCTCTCCTTCATTCTGAGGTGGGATACGTTCTTGATGATGGTCCGGCCAGGCCGAACGGCGGCTAGTACCGAAAGGGTAGGGACCATATCGGGCATATCACCCAGATCAATGATAGTTTCACCAGGGGTCAACTCGCCTCCCACAACCTCGACCCAGTGATCTCCCCTTATGACGGTACAACCGAGCCTTTCCAAGATTGGAAGGAACCCGATGTCTCCCTGCAGGGTCTGGGGATTAATATTCTGGACTCGAACCCTCCCCTTACACAGGACCGCAGCCAGGAAGAAATAGGAGGCACTGGAGACATCCCCTTCAATCGCGTATTTTTTTCCTTCATACCGCTGGGCACTTTTCACGGAATAGCGATTCGAAGATTCTCTGATCACCTCCACCCCGAACTCCCTCATCACTTCCAGTGTCATATCAATGTAGGGTAGAGAAGGGATATGGCCCTGAAGCTCTATTACGGTATCCTTCTCACCAAAGGGGGCGCAGATCAGAATGGAAGAGACGTACTGGCTGCTGTCGATATCCGCCAGGGTGACCTTGCCTCCCCGAAGGCCGTTGGCGTGAACGACCACGGGGGGAGAACCCCGTCCATTCCTACTTCGGGCATCCACCCCCAGAATTTTCAAGGCATCCAGAAGGGGTTTTATCGGCCTTTCACAGAGTCGAGGGTCACCTGCGAGGGTAAAGGTGCCCTTTCCCAGAGATACGAGACTGGTGAGAAATCTCATGGCGGTCCCATTATTTCCCAGATAGACTTGCCTGCCTGGGTTCGTGATATTGCCGCTGGTCCCGTTGATGATTATGTCCCCATCCTTGTTCAAGATCTCAGAACCGAGAGACCCAAGGGCCTCGATAAAGCATTCTGTATCCTCGGATAGCAGGGCGTTTCGCAGAAAAGATTTCCCTTTTGCCAGGGCACCTATGATCAATGCCCTTTGTGTATAACTCTTCGAGCCGGGCACTTTCACCGTGGCATTTAGGTGTTTGATCGGTTTAATTTCCATCATGTTCTTTCAGCGATTCCAGAACAACCCCTCTCATCAGCGCCCTGGGGGGTTCCATTCCCATCCATATTTTCGTCTGCTCGGCCCCCTGGTGGACAAACATTCCGACACCGTCCAGGACAGTGCATCCAGCCTCTTCGGCCTCCCTCAGGAGTTTTGTCTTAAGGGGGTTATAGATGATATCCACGACCCACCTGAAATTGATAAGGCTCTCTTTCATAAGGGGCGATTTTTCAATATCCGGTGCCATCCCGACGGATGTGGTATTGATCAGGCAGTCCGCCTTGATCTTCTCGATCTCCGAAAGAGCATAGAATGGGCATCCGAATTCACCGGCCACCTCCTCGCCCGTTTCGGTAGTCCG